>NZ_JBFKZO010000007.1:0-146862 GCF_040929965.1 Blautia sp. 1033sp1_1033st1_G9_1033SCRN_220408
TCAGAGACAAAACCATCTGTAAGTAGCTGTCACATATTACTGGATTCTTTACAGAAAATATGTTTAATGCATGGAATGGAAGTAGCTTATTACAAAAAGCTATTTCAAACAATCGGAAATATCATAGAATTGATTGAAAAGGATGATATACCAAAGTATCTGCTTTTTCTGGAAAATGCATTTCCATACATGGATAACTATAACTACCACAAAGGTATGAATGGAATCATTCAGGAACTGACGGGGCTGTTAAAGACAAAAAACATTGGAACCGACTCTGACCGGGCATTATTACTAGATTTTCAGGCAACTCTTGAAACCAAACCTGAAAAAGCAATAAAACTAGAAAAGGATGCACTTGCCCAGATAGAAACTATCACTGCTGACAATGCTCGCCTTGTTTCCAACCTTCATGCCAATCTCGGTGGACTTTACCGCATGAACGCTCATCCCGATCTTGCAAGAGAACACATGGAAAAAAGTATCTCACTGCTTGACCAATTTAACCTGCTTCATATAAATGACAGCATACCTCAGATTGCCAATTATGCAATGTTCCTGACAAAACAGCAGGAACCCGAAAGAGGAATCTCCGAATTACAAAAATTATCCGGCATCATCAAGGAATACCATTCCGATGACTGTCTGGATTATGCCAAAGTACAGGAAACCCTTGGAACCATTTATCTGATGACTGCCAATCTTCCGCAAGCCAAAACACATTTTAAAAGAGCTTTCAAAATATATGAAAAGATCTGGGCTGATGAACCAGAAATGATTGAAGCAAAATATCAGGAAATTCAGGAGTTATATCCACAGATTGGATTTTGCATTGGAAAAAATCTATCCGGTCTTTTAACAAAATAAGCATAATTTACGGCGGGCAACTTGCCCGCCGTAAATCTTTAAATTATGCTTTGATTTTTCCAGAAAATATTTTACTTACTTTGTTTTTTATGAGTATGAATACAATTTTTACTTATTTCCGTATCTGCGAAAACTCTTATAAATAAAAGGCAGTAAGGCTATTGCCATCACTGTATACATTACCATTACAAGCGGAATTTGTCGAAATACACAATTCCCAATCTGATAAATAAGTGGGACTTTTACACTTGCCTGTACATTTGTCAAAATTGTTGGTATCAAATTGAAAAGCGTTGTATACCCAGAAAGTGCCCGTCCTATAAATGGCAATAAGCAATATAAAAAGAACGGAATGCAAACAGCGACACTAATTGTATGCATTTTAGCCGCTACTAACATAGACACTACAGCCGCCAGCATACTGGCTATAAATCCACATACAACTGTCAACAAATAGTATTGTCCATATGACATAATGTAAATACTATACGCCTGATACATTTGATAAGGTGTATTCATACCACTGGTTCCCATAATTCCAAAACAAATCACACTAAGTAATATAATTCCCATACAATAAATCATAACTGTCGTAGCTATTCCTGCCAGTATTTTTGTTTTAACAGCTTTTGTACGTCCATACTTTGTAGAGAAAAATACTGCATCTGCTTTTGTCTGAAAATCATCTGCAAATATTCCAGCACAAATAAAACCAACTATGATTGCCAGAATAATAGAATACGTTTCTACATACATAATCATAGTATCCCATGAACTATAAGATTCGTATTCTACTGGTAATTTTATTTCATTATATTTCTTTTCCAAGTATTTTTTCTGTACAGAAGTCTTTCCATATTCTTCTGCCATCTTTTCCATATTTTTATGATAAGTGTCATAGAACTCTTGCACATTTTCCTCTGTAATTTGATTCAGAACACTTTCATCATATTCTGCATCCGGTGTTAATACCGATATTATAAAACCCCTAATATCATCTATCGGTTGTAATGTCGTTCCGTAAATCGCATTTTCTTCTGAGGATTGTGTCATCGCATTTTTATTTTGTTCTATAACTTTTCCAAGTTCATCTTCTGTCAATGTACCTTTCCATGCTCGTCTGTTATCTGTAAGTTTTCTTGTTGCCATAATTCCAGTACTAGCATTTCCATTCTCATCCACATAGCGATTACTTGTAACTGCAAATCCGCTAAAAATGACAGCAAGTATCAATGCCAATCCGATTGCAAATACATTAATTTTCTTTGAAAAAATTCGTTTTAATTCTAATTTAAGCATCTTGTTTTTCCTCCGATTTTTCTCCAAAATAAAATAGAAATGCATCTTCCAGATTTTTTTCTACAGCCACAGCATCTTCTGTTGGCTTTTCTATTGAAATAATTCTAAGCTCTGCTCCGGTTTTTGTTGTTTTTATATTTCCAACCAAATATTCACTCATATATTTGTCTATCATACTTCTCGAAACATTACATTGCCATACCTTTTCTTTCATAGAAGATACTAATTCTTCCGCGGTACCTGCATAAAAAAGTTCTCCATCTTTCATTAACATAATATTATTCGCAATGTACTCAATATCCGATACAATATGTGTAGACAAGAGCACCAAACGTTCTTCCGACAATTCACTAATTAAATTACGAAAACGTATTCTTTCATTCGGGTCTAATCCAGCGGTAGGTTCGTCCAGGACAAGAATTTGCGGATCGTTTAACATCGCCTGTGCTATTCCTACACGTCTAACCATTCCTCCAGACAAATTCTTCATTTTTCTTTTACTGGATTTTTCCATTCCTACTTGATTTAACAATTGCTTCACTTTTTTTCTGGCAAACGGTATTTTTAACCCTTTTATAGAAGAAATGTACATCATGTAATCATATACGGTCAAATCTGGATAATATCCAAAATCCTGTGGTAAATATCCCAGAACTTCTCGGTATTCACCTCCTAGTTTCCATATATCTTTACCATTCCATAATATTTGTCCTTCTGATGGTTGAACAATCGTACAAAGCATACGCATTAATGTGGTCTTTCCTGCTCCATTTACTCCAAGCAGTCCATAAATTCCTTTTTCCATAACACAATTCACTTTATTAACAGCATTTACTTCTCCGTATTGTTTTGTTACATTTTTAAATTCTAATTTCATACGTGTAATCCTCCAAAATTTTTTCATCAAATAGCAATGACTTCTGAACACAAAAAATAAAATATACAAAAGTCAATATCAGCATAACCACCCATACCGGAGTTACAATTTTCTGATAAATAACATCATTTGCAACAATCATCATCCATAAACCAACCCATACCAGACAAGAAAGCACTGCTATATATTCTGATTTTTCCCATCTGCTGTACAATACACGAAAACATATACAACATGAAACATTTACCGGAAGCAAAAAATTAACCACCAAATCACTTAACGAGAGTATTGTTGTTTGATATGTAATTGCCAAAAACACCATAACGATCACCAGATCCACTACTCCAAACATTAACATTCTTGCTGTACAAATCTGACGCAGTGTGTAATAAGACGCCTGCTCAATCTCAATCGCACCATTTCTTCTGTTTTTCCAAATTTCCGGGATAATCAGAACCACAAATATTGTGGCAGATATTCCCATAATCCTCATCATATCTTTTATGTCTGACGTATAATTACTCAACCATATCCATAGACACATAAGAACACAACCTTGTAAAATCCACCATCTTTTTTTTATGAATTTTGTCTGCTCATACAAAAATTCAAAATAAGATGTTCTATGCGATTGTTTCGATAAAACCGACTCTGACAAAATATTCTGACATGCTTTTACTGTTTTGTTCTCTGCTTCAGCCCTTACATACTTTTCTTCAATCTCCTCTTTATATTCCTTTATTTGTTGCTTATAATTCTTCATCTTTTTTCACCTCCAACTCTTTCATTAAAAGTTCTTTTGCTCTTCCGATTCGATATTTTACAAGAGAAAGTTTGATATGAAGTAATTCTGCAATTTCTCTTTGCTTCAATTCCTGAAAAAAATATAAAACTGCCGTTTCTCTAATTTCTTCCGGTAACTTTCTCACTGCCTGTTCAATAGTTAATCGGACTCCTAGCTCTTCTACATGATTTTTACTACAGTCCTCTGATTTTAGCAGTTCCTCTGATGGAATATCTTTTTTCTTTTTGTAATAATTTTTAACGGTATTTCCGGCAATTGTATAAAGATAATTCTTAACTTTTCCATATTCTTTATATCTATATAAATTGGAAAAGAAACGTGTAAACACTTCTTGTGTCAAATCCTCTGCCTCATAGGGATCATTGATATGTAGCAAACAATATTGATATATACTTGAGTAATATTTTTTGACCAGTTTTTCACACGCATCTTCATCTCCTGCTCTTGCTAGATGTACTAACAAAGAATCAGTTTTGTATTCCATTCGCAAATTTGCCTCCCTCTGTTTTCTAAATAATATAACAATCCTACTATAAAAAAAGTTAGGATTTTCTTTTGTTTTTATTTATATTTTTCTAAATATTCTTCCAAACATAAATTTTCTTCTTTCATTATTTTAGCGACAGTCGTTCCAACATAACGGTAATGCCATGGTTCATTACTAATTCCTGTTATATCCGTTTTATCTTCTGGGTAACGTTTTACAAACCCATATTTATATGCATTTTCGTCTAACCATTGATATACTTTTTCAGAAGAACATTTGTCGGTATCCGCATTAATATCAACACTCAGTCCTAATTGGTGTTCGCTTGTATCGGGAATTGCAACATATTTCTCGGCTCTTTTTTTTGCTTCTTTCGCAGAATATCCTTGTTTTTCATATTCATTGATTTTCTCGTCCATAATTTTTTGTTGTTCTTCTGTTGTTCGATATCCTTCTCTAACAAACAGTGCCAGCCCCTCAGCTCTTGCATCATTAAACATTTGTTGTAATTCTGGATAAATCCGTGAATCTACTTTTTTACCATTCGATAATTCTGTCAATTCTACTTGATAATTATTTGGAATATAATGATTTCGATCGACCAAAATAAGATTCCATTCACCCGAAGTGTCTGCAAAGGACTTTTCTGACTGCAAAATTTTCGGTAATGTTAATTCTCCAACCTGCACATCGATTTTTATTGTTCTCCACATTACAACGGTTATTATGATAGTCATTAAAAGAATGAATACTCGTAAAATATTCTTTCTTCTACGATTGCTGTATCTTCTTTTGTTCATTTTCTCTCCCACACTTTCATTATCAAAATATTTCTACTTTTAATATAATTAACAACCAAAACGACAAAAGAGTTAGTATCTAAACTTATTTATCAATAAAAAGTTTATTTTTTCTCAATTCCAGCTCAATTTCCCCTCAATGCCTTTTTCCTCCGATTTTCGTATGCTTATCCCACAGCAGAGCAGTACCACACCGGTACGACCTGCTGAATCAATCAATACGAAAACGGAGGTATTTTTTATGCGAGAACTCAGAAACACAAAAATCATTGCTGTAGATCATGGCTACGGCAATATGAAAACAGCAAACACCGTCACCCCAACCGGCATCAAAGCCTATGAAACTGAACCGATCTTCACCGGGAATATTTTGGAATACAACGGCATTTACTACCGGATCGGCGAAGGACACAAAGAATTTATCCCGGATAAAGCTATGGACGAAGAATATTATCTTCTGACACTAATGGCTATTGCAAGGGAACTGAATGTCTTTTCCATCCGTGAAGCAGATGTTCATCTGGCTGCCGGACTTCCTCTCACATGGATCAGAAATCAAAGAGAAGCTTTTCGTTCCTATCTGCTCCAGAATCCAGAAGTCCATTACCTTTTTAACGGCAAAGAGTATCATCTCCGCTTTGTGGGATGCAGCCTTTACCCACAGGGGTATCCGGCTATCGTAAACCAACTAGGAAATTTCAAGGGAACCAATCTCCTTGCAGATATCGGAAACGGAACCATGAACATTCTGTATGTCAACAATAAGAAAGCGCAGGAGAGCCGATGCTGGACAGAAAAACTTGGTGTAAACCAGTGCATGATTGCCGCAAAGAACGCTGTTCTGGACAAATTCGGAGTGAAAATTGAAGAATCCACAGTAGAACAGATTCTGCGGTTTGGAACAGCTGACATTTCAGCACCATATCTGGATTGTATCAGTTCTATTGCCAGACAGTATGTGGCAGAACTTTTTTCCACGCTCCGCAAATATGAATACAATCCTGACCTGATGCGCCTGTATGTGGTTGGCGGCGGTGGATGCCTGATCCGTAACTTCGGAACGTATGACAAATCACGAGTCACCATCATTGATGACATCTGCGCCACTGCCAAAGGTTACGAATCTCTGGCTTATATGAGCCTGAAAAGGAGGGGATAAACTATGCAGAACAATATCCGCAACACAAACCTGCGCTTTAATCTGGACAAAGAACAGCAGCGGAGAGCCTGGGAATATTTACAGACGATGGACAGGCAGGATTTTAAATCTTACAGTCAGGTAATCTCTCTTGCACTGGTAGATTATTTTGACCGCTACTATCGCACACAGGCTGATCCTTATCTGGAAACAAGAGAACGGGAAGAACTTTTTGTGAAACAGATTGTAGATGCAGTGGAAAACAGTCTGAAACAGGCATTGCCACTTTTTCTTTCCGGACTGACTGCAGGCATGGTGCAAAGGGAGCCCCAAATCAGGGCGTCCTTTCCAGCACCTGAAAATTCACAGCCAGATAGTGATGTAGACTGGGATTTTCTTGGAGAATAAACCCTTTTGATTGGAGGTGAACACATGACTGACTTTCTGACAGCAGACACCAACCTGCCATCTTATATGATGTTTCCCCGTTTCCTTCTGGACATGGAAATAAACGAAACTGCCAAAATGCTTTATATTATCCTGCTCGACCGGGCAAGGCTTTCCCAGAAAAATGAGGGCTGGTCAGATACAGATGGTCATGTGTTCATTTACTTTACGATTGAAGCACTGGCAGAAGTTCTCCACAAAAGCCAGATGACTGTTAAAACTGCTCTGGCAGTACTGGAAAAACAGGAGCTTATCTTCCGAAAACGGCAGGGACCCGGACAGCCTAATCGGATTTATGTAAAACTCCCAAAAGAAACCATCCACTATACAGACAGATTTCTTTCCCTAAGACAGACAGAAAACTGTCCTATTGACAGACAGGATTCTTTCCCTGATACAGACAGAAAACTGTCTGGTAATAAGAAAGAGATAAAAAAGAACAATTTAGAAAAAAGAGGGAGTAAGGATCCACTCTCACCCTATGGAAAATTTCAAAATGTTTTTCTGTCAGAAAAAGAGCTTGAAGATATCCGGCAGACAATCCCTGACTGGCAGGATTATATTGAACGCTTATCCGGTTATATGGCTTCTACCGGAAAGCAATATCAGAACCATGCAGCTACCATCATCAGTTGGGCAAGACAGGATCATCCTGCTTCCCGGCAAAGGAATTACGAAAGTGAGGAATACGAAACACTATGACAAGATTTACAGAAAAAGAAAATGCTATAACACCAAACAGAGAACTTCAGCCTGATGAATATTTTAACGAAACAGACCACCTGATCTACTGTTCCAAATGCAATACGCCAAGACAATGCCGGCATGAATTACAGGGAAAGGTTCTTATTCCTTCCATCCGCTGTAAATGCCAGCAGGAAATCTTTGAGCAGGAAGAGGCCCAGAGAAAACTTCATGAAAAACAAATGGAAATAGAGCATCTTAAAACCAGCGGCTTACAGGACAAAGCACTCTATGACTACACTTTTGCCAGGGATAACGGCATCAATCCGGAAATAAAACTGGCACACAATTATGTAAGCAACTGGGAAGAGATGAAAGCAAACGCTTCCGGACTTCTCATCTGGGGTGATGTCGGTACTGGAAAATCTTTTTTTGCAGGCTGCATTGCCAATGCCCTTCTGGAAAAAGGCGTTCCTGTACTGATGACCAACTTTTCCCGGATTCTGAATACCCTTACCGGAATGCATTTTGAAGACAGAAACCAGTTCATCAACAGCTTAAACCGCTACAGTCTTCTGATTATTGATGATCTCGGAATTGAGCGGAACTCTGACTTTGCACTGGAACAGGTATTCAATGTGATCGACAGTCGTTACCGCAGTAAAAAGCCTCTGATCATAACGACCAATCTCACTTTATCCGAGCTGAATAACGCCGCTGATATCGCACACAAACGAATTTATGACCGTATTCTGGAGAGATGTATTCCTGTCCGTATCAATAACCGGAATATTCGTCAGGACAATGCAACAGCTAATTTAAAACAGGCGAAAAAAATCCTGTTGAACAATCATGCTCCGAACCAGAATTGACTCGAAGAAGTATAACACAATGATTACTTTTCACTGACAGTGGTACTACTTTCTTTCCTCATTTATTACCAGAAATATGCCACTGTCAGTTATCTAAAACCATAGTACCAAACCAAAAGATTTTAAAACCAAAACTGCCCGGATACGGGCATAAAAAGGAGGTGCCAGATATGGCAGATAAAAGAATCATGACACCGGAAGAAAAAGCACTTTTACAGGCAAGACACCGCCAGGAAGAAGCCGAAGCAAGAAATCGCAAAAAAGAACGTGATGCCAGAACACACCGATTAGTCCAGGAAGGAGCCATTCTGGAAAGTATTGTTCCCCATATTAAAGAAATGGATTTAGATTCCCTGAAACGGGAGCTGATGATCCGGCTACGGGGAATGTAAACGCACAAGTTCTACTCCCGAAGGGCGCACTTACTCACCACCTGATAAATCAGGCAGTGGTATCCCCTTCGGGGCTCGTGCGCTCTGCCGAGGGCTTTATCCACTGCTGCAGGCAACATCGAAAGGAGGTGCCAGATATGGCAATTTATCATATGCAAGCCAAAGTCGTCAGCCGTGGTTCCGGTCGGTCTGCTGTTGCTGCTTCTGCTTATATGAGCTGTAGCCGCATGTACAATGATTACGATGGCATTCAGCATGACTATACCAGAAAGCAGGGTCTGATCTATCAGGAAGTGATGCTTCCTCCAATGGCTCCATCCAAATGGATTGACCGGGAACAACTCTGGAATGCTGTGGAAGAAACCGAAAAGACCAAAGACAGCCGACTGGCAAGAGAATTTGTTGTCGCACTCCCTGTTGAGTTGGATAAAGACAGCAATATTTCTCTTCTTCAGGATTTTATTAAAAAGAATTTTGTAGATATGGGAATGTGTGCTGATTTTGCCATTCACGATACAGATGGTCACAATCCCCATGCACACATTCTTCTTACTGTCCGACCACTAAATGAAAATGGAACATGGCAGTATAAAACAGAAAAAGAATATCTCTGTATCAAAGATGGAGAAGAAAAAGGATTTACTGCTTCTGAATTTAAAACTGCTCAGAAACAGGGATGGGAAAAGCAATATCGCTATAAAGTTGGAAAAAAGAAAGAATATCTGACTTCCTCTGCCGCACAGGAAAAAGGATATGAACGGATTGATAAACACCCCAAGAGCAGCCGATATGGCAGACAGAATCCTATTTCCGAACAATGGAACAGTGATGAACAACTTTGCATCTGGCGGGCAAACTGGGCAGATGCCGTAAATAAAATGCTTGCACGTAATCAGATAAATGCTACCATTGATCACCGCAGCTTTGCAGATCAGGGAATCACCGAACAGCCAACCATCCATGAAGGCTACATTGCCCAGAATATGGAAAAGAAAGGCATAATAGCAGACCGCTGTGAAATCAACCGACAGATTCGTGCGGATAACAAAATGCTCCAAGAATTAAAAGCAAATGTAGCAAAACTGGCTGAAGCTGTAGAAAAATCTGTTCCGATAATTGCAGAAACATTGGAAGCAATCCGAAGTCACATGATTTTTACACAATATCATTTGCTCCACAATGAGATGCAAAAAGAAGTGATCCATGACTGGATGAATCATTTTAATCCAATACTGAATAAATACAACACCGTTAAAAAGAAACTCAAAGCTAAAGTTACAGAACGGAAAGAGCTGAATGTAAAAAAAGAGAAAACCAGTATTTTGAATCCCATTCAGCATATAAAATTGAATCAGCAGCTTACCACTGTTACCGAAGAAATTGAAGAACTGAAATCAAGGAAAGAGCAGCTAATCTTCCAGGCACAATGCTCTACCGATAAAGATATGACAAATCTATCCAAGAAATATGACCAGATGAATAACAATCTTGATATCCTGGATTCTCAGGACATCTCGCTCCAAAAACAGCTTGAAAAAGACGCCGCCGCTTTCCGGGAAGAAAAATTTCGTCCTGAACCTGAACAGTATACAGAATTGCTGGACACCAGAATCCAGATACGTCCTGATTTCCGGGATAAGCTGATCGAGCAGCTCAAAGGTACTTTTGGTAAGTATTATGACTATCACCGCCGTGATATTGCAGCCAATGAGGTGGATTATCTCAATGTGGAGGATCCTGATGTTTTCTCCCATCGTTCATGGGAACTTAAATATCAGAGAGAACAGGAAATGCGGCGAAATCAGCCTGCTCGAACTAAGAAAAAATCGCATAATTTAGAGATATAACCCAAAAACTGGATTCTTTATAGAAAGATATCTTTCAATAACGTAATGAAAGTTGAATAGATCTTAGGTCTATTCAACTTTCACTATTTTTCAAATTACTTTAGTATACATAATTTCTTCTACACCATTATTCATAATCATATACTGAAAAGCTATTATTGTACTAATTATTAGAATTTTCTTTCTCTCCTCAATACTATTTCTGCCAAAAAAACCTTCAAAAATACTCTTACATAGTTTTAATCGCATTCTTGGTCTGAACTTTAGTAACAACTTTTTGATATACCTCAACTCCACAATCTGGTGCCATTTCAAATGTTGCAAATAGTGCGTATGGTATTAGCATTTCAGGGTTATTCTCCGATGCACATCCTCGACAATTTATTTTTAATTCAATAGACTCATCAATGTCCCATACCTCTATACTATTATTTTCAAATATTTCATGTTGAAGAGTACCTCTCTGTACAGCATGATAATCATATTCCACTCTAGAACCAATTAAACTATTTCCATTATTTATTGTCATCCAAACTTGTTTCTCTCTGTATTTAATGGATGAAGGATGTATAGGAGATAAATATGCAAGAGTTACTGTCAATTTTCTTTTTAATCTTTTCTCGTGAAACTCAATAGGTATAGGTATTGAATAAATAAATGCTTTATCTTGGGCAATATCTCCAAATCCAATCAAGGTTACCTGCTCTTTTGTGCATTCCTTAACTTTATCAACATCGGGTTCTCCATATCCCAAATATCTATGTAATGCATTCTTTGCATTAGTACCAGATATATTTAAGACACCCTGAAACATTTTATCCCAGCCATTCCAAGATGCTCCATGGGCAAGCATTGCCTTTATTAACACAGCAACATATTCATTAGGAACTCCCATTCCTGTCTCTTTCATGAAAATCTCATCCAGCACAGCATAACATTCCTGAGCTTTATTAGTAACAAGTGCGGTCGCATCACTTGTTCCAAAAGAAAACGCTTTGTTTACAATTGCTCCCATCGTTAATCCTGGTGCTGCTGAAGAAATGCCAGGTGCCCTTGTTGAACTTTCCCTCCATTTAACCATACCTCTATGCATATAATCTTCATGGACAAAATTTCTTCCTCCCGGGAAGAAAATATCAGGTTTAATTGCATTATTAATTCCACTTCCAAATGAACTATAAACAGCAGGTATATTATCAGAACACAACTTTGCTAAAGAACCAATTGGATTTTCATCATTATTATCAGCAAATATTGCTCCTACCGTCAAATCATTCATACTTTCTGCCGGAGATAACAAACGCTTATTACGAATATCCTGATCTATGAATTTAATAATTATTGAATCTTTTTCTTCATCACTTAAATTTTTAAAATTATTAAAATCAATCCCTGTCTCAATTTCGTCTGGATGATTCCCAGCACTCACTATAAATAAAACTCTATATTTATAACTCAACCAATCCAATAATCGTGCCAAAGGACTAATAATATTGTAAAATTCTCTATACCGTATCCCAATTGATAAATTAATAATTCGAACATTCGAAGCCACTTGTCCAGCTTCTGGTTCGAATAATCTACGAACAGCTTCATGGATTTTATCTACTAATAAAAAATCGTCTGGAATATATTCCATAACTTTATTATTCCAAGTTTCCGGTTTCATAATAGGACGAACATATACTTTTCTTATTTTTTCCTCAATAGTAGACATATCCTGTCCTCTCAATATAAGTGATGCCATAGAAGTCCCGTGAACACGCTCACGTACCTCATAAAAACTTTCAAATCCATCTGGATCATCGACCGTCAACATTCCTTTTAGCAGAGGATGGTTGGCTTGAGGCGCGCCATCAAACATAGCAATGATAGGATCCTCAATTACATTGGTTGGAACACTAAAACTATTTGAATCCGAAAAGTTATTATTATCACTTGAAAATATTGCTTGAACACATGGTTTTAAGAACATAATTGGTTCAGCTATTACAAGTGCCACTTCTTCTCTATCTATAATTTTTTGAGCATATTCACGAGGAACAGCAGCTAAAATGGCATGATACTCAATCTCTGGTATGACCGAACAACTAAAAATTTCTCCTCCCACTTGAATAACAATATTTTTAATATTATCTTCTACTTCTTGACGCTTTGAAATTGATGAACGAAAAAATAATTCAATCTGAACCTTTACCTTTTCCAGCGATGCATCTTGCAATTCTTCTTTCCATATTTCTGTTAGTCCCGTATCCTCTAACCTTTCCTGAATTCCCCATTTATGCACATCATACAATGTTCTGAACAATTGCTTGAAACCAGTCATTCCTCTAGGAAACTTAAAATTTTCATCAGTTTGATAATGCTTCCACAACGATATGATTTCACTCAATGCCACTTGATTCGTCATGATACAAAATAATTTTGTCGTTAGTTTTTTTGAATCATCACGAACTGACTGACTATTCATAACATAAAAATCATCAGAATTATCCAAATTAGAATCCGATAACTCCATTAACCATTCAACGGTCGGGTAGGTCTCTTTTAATTTATCAACCGCTTTGTAAAAATCATGTGGATCTCCTACTGTCTCAAATACTAATGTATATTCTGGATCAACGCCTGTAGCATAATTAGTAAAATATATACTTCCACTATTCATTGTATTCTGTAGCACGTTAAACTGAGGTGTTAGTCTTGATACCTGTCGTGAATGTGATGGAAAATAATATTTGGGTGCACCACCATATCTTCTTTCCTTATCAGCAACCGTTGGAGCTGCAAACAACACTAATGGTCTTTCTGGCATTACTTATCCCTCCTTATTTTTCTTCCGTCTGATATCCACAAAGGCGAAGTTGCGTATTGGTAATATTTTTTGTTTTAACACTTGGTCCATTCAAAATATATTGACGAAAAACAGAGAATGCAAACTCCTCCGCCTCCGCATAGCTTTTTCCATATAATTTTTTTGCCAAGGTACTTGGTGCAAGTCCAAAGGAAAAGTTCATACGTTTTTCAAATAACACAAACCACTTTTCTAGATTGGCTCGTGTCGGTTTTGGTAATTCCAATTTCATTTGGAACCTTCTCCAAACAGCTTGGTCTAATAAAGCATCATGATTAGTTGCTGCTATTGCAACAACATAACTTGGCAATGAATCGATTTGTAAAAGAAGCGAGCTAACGACTCTTTTTATTTCACCTGTCTCATGTTGATCTCCTCGTTCTTTTCCAATTGTATCAAACTCATCAAAAAACAACACACATTGCCTCGTACTAGCATATTCAAATAGTTTTGAAAGCCTTGAGGCTGTTTCCCCCAAATATGCTCCAATAATTGTATCATATCTTACCGTAATAAGTGGCACCATAAGAGCTTCCGCAATTGCCTCCGCTAAGGATGTCTTGCCATTTCCTGGTGGACCTATAAGCAAAATTTTATTTCTTGGTTCCAACCCATAAGATCTAAGCAAATCTGCTCTTATCTGTTCTTCAATAATTGCTCTACATGTTTCAACAACATTATCCGGAAGTAATAATTGCTCTAATCTTTTTTCTGGCATTTTTTCTTCAAACAAATGCTTTGGAATACTATTAATACTATTTATAGTATGCATACTCGGATTTCTCGACGTATAAGTTGTCTGTTCTGGGTTTTCCTTTAGAAGCTGCTCTATTTTATTCGCTAATATCTCATGTTGTTTTGTTCGTTCTTCGGCACAAATTGCCTGCGTTGCTCTCCGGAAAGTCATATCATCTTTTCGCAATCCTGCCTTAATTAATTCACATAGTAAATCTGCTCTGGCCATTTTACATCCTCCAATCGAGTTTTATAAATAAACAAGAAAATCGTCATAGCTTTTTCAATTCATTAACATCAATAAAATTGCTTTCACAAAATTCATAGAAAGAATTTTTAGCTAGTTGACTCGGTTCATTTCTTGAATTTTCCCACCTATTAATGGTAGCAAAACTTACACCCAAAGCATTCGCTAATTTTTTCTGACTCATTTCTAATTGTGTTCTTACATTTTTAACCTGGTTCGCAAACATACACTCCTCCTATTATTATACTACATAATATATAACATTTGTTATATTTAAGTCAATAGAAGTGGACATATTTGCTTGTTTTTTGTCCCAAACCATCATTTTCTCGTTATACAAAAATATTTTTCATAAAAATAGAAAAAGAGACTATCGTTATGTGACAGTCTCCTTCACCGTTATTACCTATAAATTAGTTCATTACACACAATCTCTTCTGCAGCATTCCGGATATTATTTTCCGCCCTGACCCATTCCATCTGATCACGAGCTTTCAATTCTTCCGTAACACCTTGCTTCTCCATCATCTGACGCACCAGAATACCCATCCTCTCCTGCGCTTCATCGTCGACAAGATTCAGATGTTCTGTCAATCTGTCTTCCAACATATACAGAGAATACATTGCCGGACGATGCTCTTTCAGATACGTTTTCCGCATTATTCCATATTTCCCATAATGCGGTTCTTCATCTGTACTGACAAGATTCGGATAGTAAATTCCGTCTACTCCCAGTGTGTAGGTTCCACCTATTTTTTCAAATGTGCTTTTCATGTGTTATTCCTCCTTGAAATCAACGATATCCTTAGATCATCGCAAAATATTTCAGGGCAGCCTTGATAGCTTCTTCCTTCTCTTTCGGGCATTGTGGAACTCTTGCATTTTCTGATTTTGGAAGATTATAGTTTTCTCCCACTTCAATTCCACATTTGCGTTTTACCTGAGAAATATATAAACTTGAAACCTTCAAGCCAAATTCTTTCAGCACATAATCTTTGATTTCCTGATAGGTCGCTTTCAACTCGGCACTGGTGGCATCCAGCTCGTCCAGGTCTAAGTCGATCTCTATCGTGTCATCTGGTTTTTGTTGGGACAAAAGAACAACCGTCTCCACATGAACAGTGGAACAAAACTGGTCCACGCTGCAGGTCTTTTGGATCTGGTATCCAGCATCAATGAATGCAGGCAGGTCTCTTGCCAGGCTGGTGGGCTTGCAGGAAATGTAAATGATCTTGTCGACCTGATAGTCCAGAATCTTGGGCAATGCCTTTGGATGGATCCCATCACGTGGGGGATCCAGCACGATCACATCCGGCTTTTCAGTCAGATCATCCAGAACCTTCAGCACATCCCCGGCAATAAAATGACAGTTTTCCAGACCATTAAAGGCTGCATTTTCTCTGGCAGCTTCCACAGCCTCTTCCACGATCTCCACACCAATCACCTCTTTTGCTACCGGTGCAAGCAGCTGGGCAATAGTTCCGGTTCCACTGTAAAGATCGAAGACTACTTTTTCTTTAGTTTCCCCAATATATTCCCGCACAATGGAATACAGCACTTCCGCTGCCAGAGAATTGGGCTGAAAAAAGGAAAACGGGCTGATTTTAAACCGAAGTCCCAAAAGAGTTTCGTAGAAGTAATCCTGTCCGTACAAAAGCCTGGTTTCATCACTTTGAACCACATCTGAAAGAGAATCATTGATAATATGCATGATTCCTACGATCCTGCCTTCCAGCGGAAGTGCCAGAAGTCTTGTCACTAGCGGAGCATAATCATATTCTGCCTGGCTGGTTGTGATCACATGCACCAGAATCTCTCCTGTTGTTACGCCTCTGCGAAGTAGTAGATGGCGCAGATAACCGGTATGCTGCATTTTGCGATAATGCACAGCTCCCAATTCTGTGAAGAAATCCAGCACGCACCGGAGGATCTTGTTCATATCCGGATGTACCAGCCTGCAGTGATCTGCTGTCAGTATATCGTAGGTACTGCCTTTTTTATGAAGGCCAAGGGAAAGAGGTCCGTCCTTATATTCATCCCCAAATGAAAATTCCATTTTATTTCTGTATTCAAATTCTCTTGGACTTCCATGTATCCCTTCCCAGTGGATATCTTCTCCTGCTGCCTGGGTGAGAAGCTCTTTCACTTGGGTTTCTTTCATTTTCAGCTGTTCCTCATAGGACATAGTCTGGTACATGCAGCCGCCACACTGGGGAAAAACAGGACATACCGGATCTCTTGTTTCCAATGGGGACTTTTCCAATACCTCAAGCAATCGTCCTTCAGCTCTTCCAGAACGCTTCTTATTGATCATAAAGCGAACTTTCTGCCCTGGGATCCCGTTTTTTACAATTACCTTTTCACCATCGATATTCACGATCCCTTTATTGGGAAAATCAATTTTTTCAATAACTCCCTGATATATTTCACCTTTTTTCATAATAGTCTACCTCTCACAATGTCTTTACGATCGCACAGGTACATTACAAAAGAATCTCCTGTTGCAGACGGAGTTTTTATGTAATAGGAACATTACAAAGTAATTTCCTGGTACATAAAAAAACTGTTGCATTAAGCAGTAGAAAATGGTTTAATGCAACAGCTTTTTCAGTTTGTCTTATTTACTCTTCTTCATCCTCAAAATAATCATCGAAATCATCATCGAAATCTTCTTCAAAATCTTCCAGGTAATCCGGTGCAAAGAAACGATATACTGCAAAAGCAATACCTGCGATAGCTGCTACAGCTCCAATGATCGCCAGTACCCAGAGGACTGTATTCTTCTGCTTCTCATCTTCTTTTTTCTTTAAGGTTGACAATAATTCTTCGATCTTATCCATTTTAATATTCATGATCAATACCATCCTCTCTTTTTCTGATAACACCCATAATGCTGATACTGAGAAAAACACCATACGTCCCAACATCATTCATATTCGGTATTATACCACCAATTCTGTCTTTTTACCATATCCAAGATAAAAAAGATCATGCAAATCATTCAAACTGCTCACAGCAACCACAAATCAACATTCTTTTATATACATTCAGCAGACAGTATCCCTAGCAGTTATATTTTTTTCAGCTTTGCAAAGCTGGCAAACATTTTTTTAACGCCTACTTTATCAAAATCTACAGTAACTTCATAATCCCTGCCGCCTTCTGCAATGGCTTTCACTATGCCAACGCCGAATTTCATATGTCGCACAGTATCACCTACCTGGTAATCCAGGGCATCCGCTTTTGTCACTTTAAATTCTTTTGGCTTGTAGGCTCTTGTCTGAAAAATCTGCTTCATCTGGGAATATTTGCTGTCAGAAGAGAATACCTGTTCCATCTTTGGTTTCTTTTCCTGTATGGTGTGTCCCAGATCTACCAGATCTCTTGGAATTTCCTGAACAAACTGTGACACCTTGTTATACTGCGTTTCACCTCTCACCATCCGTTGTCTTGCACAGGTCATGGTCAGCTCCTTCATGGCACGGGTGATCCCCACATAGCACAGCCTTCTCTCTTCTTCCAGTTCTGAACCATCTCCGTAATTAATGGACATATAGCTTGGGAAAATCCCGGTTTCCATACCAGCCATGAAAACCCTGGGGAATTCCAGTCCCTTTGCACTATGCAGGGTCATCAGAAGTACATAATCCTGCTCCGGATCCACTGTGTCAATATCTGCCACCAGTGCCACTTCCTCCAGGAATCCTGCAAGAGTAGCTGGCTGATCCTGCTCTTCCATAGTTTGCTGATACGTAACTGTTTTACTGATCAATTCGTCAATATTTTCAATCCTTGCCCTTGCTTCTTCTGTATCCTCAGCTTCCAGTTCCTTCACATACCCGGTAAGTTCAATGATCTCCTTTAACAGATCCTCCACTGTGTAAGCCTGAGCCTTGCTTTTCAGCATCTGGATAAAAGTAACAAAGCCATCTATCTTGGATAAGCTTCTGCCTATAGACGGCACTTCTTCAGCTACTCGAAGTGCTTCATAAAGACTGATGCCCATTTTATCTGCATAATCCTGGACACGACCTAGCGTGGTAGCGCCGATCCCACGCTTTGGCACATTGATGATCCTCTGTACAGCCAGATCATCTCTTGCATTATCCACGGTTTTCAGATAACAAAGCAGATCCTTGATCTCTTTTCTGGCATAAAAATTCACTCCGCCTACGATCTTATAAGGTATATTGGCATTGATAAATTTCTCCTCAAATAAACGTGACTGGGCATTGGTCCTGTACAGGATGGCACAATCCCTATACTGGCAAAGCCCTTCCCTGTGGGCCTTGCTGATCTCTCCTGCTATGTACTCTGCCTCCTCAAATCCGTTCATAAACTGCCTGAAATGGATCTTTGGCCCTTCTTCGTTCTCTGTCCATAAGGTTTTTTCTTTACGCTCTGCATTATTTGCGATCACATGGTTGGCAGCATTCAGGATATTCTGGGTGGAACGATAATTCTGCTCCAAACGTATCACAGCCGCATTTGGAAAAACCCGCTCATATCCCAAAATATTCTCAATATTTGCTCCCCGGAATTTGTAAATAGACTGGTCATCATCTCCAACCACGCACAGATTCTCATACCTGGAAGCCAAAAGACTTACAAATTTAAACTGGGCATAATTGGTATCCTGGTACTCATCCACCATAATATACTTAAACCGTTCCTGATAATATTCCAGTACACGATCACAATTCTGAAACAACTCTACTGTTTTTACGATCAGATCATCAAAATCCAGCGCATTGTTTTTACGAAGGGCTGCCTGATACTCCCTGTATACCATAGCTGTTTTTTTCTGATTAAAATCACCGGCCGCATCCATTTCCATCTGATCCGGAGTAATCAGATTGTCCTTTGCATGGGAGATCTGGGACAACAGTGCCCTTTCTTTAAATATCTTTGTATCCACATTCAGCCTGCGGCATACATCTTTGATCACTGACTTCTGGTCATCTGTATCATAAATAGTAAAATTAGTGTCATATCCCAGATTGTCAATATGCCTTCTTAAAATCCTTGCACAGGTGGAATGAAAGGTAGATACCCATATTGCATCTGAGCCAAAACCTGCGATCCGGTCTACCCTTTCCCTCATCTCCTGCGCTGCTTTATTGGTAAAAGTGATTGCCAGAATATTCCATGGATTCACTTCTTTTTCCTGGATCAGATATGCGATCCTATGTGTCAGCACCCGGGTTTTTCCTGATCCTGCACCTGCAAGGATCAGCAATGGGCCTTCTGTATGAAAAACGGCCTGCCTTTGCATAGGATTTAAACTGTCATATATACTCATTCTTGCTTTTCCTTTCAAACTGAAATCAATATCTCAGAAAATACTATAAATTATTCAGTACTTAAGTTACCTTAGCATCAAAAAACTACTCTTTGAATTATACATGATATTCCTATTTGCCACAAGTACACCTGAATCAGGACGAAGAAATTATATTGAAAAATCCAAAAAATTATTTACAAGTAGTATTGAAAACTATATAATAAGGATTATGAGGTGATAAAACATGACAATTGATAACAAAGACATTTTAAATAGTATTCTGCAGAATATATCCAGTTTAAGTTATATTAAACCAGAAGATCTTCCCAATATTGATCTTTATATGGATCAGGTAACTACCTTTATGGAGGGGCAACTGGCTTCTACCAAGCGCTATCCTGAGGACAAAGTTCTCACCAAGACCATGATCAACAATTATGCCAAGAACTCTCTTCTACCCTCACCTGAAAAGAAGAAATATTCCAGGGATCATCTTCTTGTGCTTATTTTTATATATTACTTCAAAAATATTCTGTCCATCAATGACATCCAGACCCTTTTTCAGCCTATCACAGAAAAGTATTTTAAAGGTTCTGACGGCAAAGATATGGCTTATATTTATAATGAAGTTTTCGGAATGGAGAAAAACCATATTGAGCAGATGGAGAAGAATCTTCTTCGGGATTTTTCTGTTTCATCCAAGACTTTTCAGGATGCAGATCCCCAGGATCAGGAATTTCTCCGAAAGTTTTCCTTTATATGTGAATTAAGCTTTGACGTATACATCAAAAAAATGATCATCGAAAAGCTGATCGACCAGATGGCTCCTGGTGATACCAAAAAAGAGCGTAAAAAATCTTCCAAAAAAACAGACGGCTGAATCTGACAGCCGTCTGTTTTTGCGTGAAACTTTTCTTGATCATATATGTTGCCATCTGATATATTTCAGTTTTTATTCTTGCTCTTCTTTTGCTTTCATTCTGGCAAATACCATTTCATAACCGTCATTACCATAATTCAATGAACGATTCACACGGCTGATCGTAGCAGTGGAAGCTCCTGTCTTCTCTGAAATGTCCAGGTATGTGCGCTTATCCATCAGCATCTTCGCAACTTCAAATCTCTGTGATAAGGATAAAAGCTCATTGATGGTACACACATCCTCAAAAAATGTGTAGCATTCTTCCTTATCTTTCAAACACAGGATTGCCTCAAAAAGATGGTCAACTGCCTCTGTTCTGATATTTTTTCCCATAGTCTTACTCCTTTACAGCAACTGCAGCTGCATATGTTTTATTTCCATTCATTCCCTTTTCCAATACATTACTGAATGGCATTATCTTTTATTATTTTAACACGCTAAACTGTGATAAGCAAGAGATTTTTCAGTAATTTCCCAGATATTCCTGTCAGGCTTACCTTTCCAAATACTGGCAAAGCAGCTCATAAGAACGATTCAGCACCAATTCCTTTGGAAAATCCATTTCATTCAAAAGTCGTATTGCATACTCAAATCTGCCGATCAGTTCATCAAAATGAGCATCACTGTCTACCACAATAGGTACCTGATACTCCTTGCATAGCTTTAACATTTTACGGTCATTCTCCCATGCATTCTCTCTGCAGCCGGCCGGATCCAGGGAATGATTATTTAACTCCAGAACCTTGCCATAGTCCTTGGCCGCCTGCACCACTGCCTGGTAATCCACAGGAAAACGTCCGTCATCCGGATGACCGATAATATCTACATATGGATTTTTAATCACATTCAGGTAAGCCTGTGTATTCTCCTCCACTGTCCCAGGCTCTGTGCAGGCAATATGAAGGCTTGCGATCACAATATCCATAGAATTAAGCAGCTTATCTGACATGTCCAGGGTTCCCCGGCTATCCATAATATTTACCTCACTTCCAAGAAAAAGCCGGATCCCATACATTTCTCTTGAAACAATCTTCAGATTATCAAAATAGAACCTGTGGCAGGTTCCCGGCAGCTTAGGAGCATGCTCCGTGATCCCCAGTGCTTTCAGTCCTTTATCTGCTGCTGCCCGTGCCATTTCACGAATCGTATTGTAAGCATGTCCACTGGCAATGGTATGTGTGTGCAGATCAGCTTCGAAATTGTATTCCATAATCTTCTCACTCCTCCTGATTTCCTGTCAGTCTTCATAGTATAACACATTTTTTCAGGAAAGCAAAACAAGGATACTGTCCAAAGACAATATCCTGTTCTGCGTCTCGAGAGAATATTATTTTAACAACTAATGCTTGAGAGACCTGTTTCTCTGCCCTTATTTCGCAATAAAGGACTTTCTCTTACTTACTACATCAAAGATAACTGCAGCCAGAAGCACCGCACCTTTTACAACCTTCTGCATATTCTGGTCAGTACCCATGATACTCATGCCCTGGTTGATAATACCCATCAGCACAGCACCTACAATAACTCCAGGTACAGTACCTGTTCCACCGTAAGCAGATGCACCACCGATAAAGCAGGAGCCAATTGCATCCATTTCATAGTTCTGTCCATATGTAGGCTGAGCAGATGTCATACGTGCAACTGTAAGAAGACCTGCAAGACCTGCAAGGAAGCCCATATTTGCATAAGCAATGAAGTAAACTCTGTTTGTATTAATACCGGAAAGCTTAGTTGCTTTCTCATTACCGCCAACTGCATAGAAATGACGTCCAACGGTTGTTTTACTGGTAATATAGCCATAAACAATTACCACCAGAATAACCCATACAAGAGAAGTAGGAACACCTTTGTACTGCGCCAGTTTTATACATACAGCCATGATCACTGCTACGATCAAGATCATTTTTCCGTATACAGCCACAGCACTTCCTGCATCATAACCGTTTTTCTTACGATTCATGTAAGTTCTGATGGTAAGGATCACATAGATCGCACATGCAATAATTCCTACAGCAAGAGCGACTTTATTAAATCCGTCCTCTCCGCCGAGAAAATCCGGAATATAACAGTTTGCACCGCCGCCAAACAGTTTTACGAAAATCTCAGATTTGATAGGCAATGTTTTTCCCTGAAGAACCACGTTGGACAACCCACGGAACATCAGCATTCCTGCCAGTGTAACAATAAAAGGAGGGATTCTTACATAAGCGATCCAGAATGCCTGCCATGCTCCGATGAGTGTACCGATAAGAAGTGCCAGAATAATGGCTACTCCATCTGGAAGGTTCATATTTTCCATAAAAATGCCGCACAGGGCACCTACAAAACATACTACGGATCCAACAGAAAGGTCGATGTTTCCTCCTGTCAGGATACACAGCAGCATACCTGTAGCCAGTACAAATACGTATGCATTTTGTGAGATCAGATTGTTAATATTCTGAGGAAGAAGAATCTTGCCCTGTGTTCCCCATGCGAAAAATATAGTTACAAGCACCAGGACAATGATCATTGTATATTTCTGAAAACCTTCTTTAAACTTTGTCTTATCCATTTTTACTCTCCTTTGCTTGACTGCATAATGCAGGTCATGATCACTTCCTGGGAAGCTTCTTCTGAAGATAATTCTCCTGCAATTCTGCCTTCATTCATTACATAGATCCTGTCTGACATTCCAAGAACTTCAGGAAGCTCAGAGGAAATCATGATCACAGATTTGCCTTCTGCCACAAGACTATTAATGATGCAGTAAATCTCATACTTTGCACCAACATCAATCCCTCGGGTAGGCTCATCCAGGATCAGGATGTCCGGATCTGCAAACATCCATTTTGCAAGAAGCACCTTCTGCTGGTTTCCACCGCTTAGGTTACCCACATTTTGTTCAACTGTAGGACATTTGGTTTTCAGCTTATCCTTATATTCCACTGCTACAGCATACTCTTTGTCCTGGTCAATGACCCCATGATTACTGATACCTGCCAGATTTGCCAGACTGGTATTATTCTTGATGGAATTACTGAGGATCAGACCATCGCCTTTTCTGTCCTCTGTCACATAGGCCAGCTTGTGCTCGATGGCATCCCTGGCACTTTTCAGATGAACTTCTTTTCCGTTAATAAAAAGCTGTCCACTGATATTGGTCCCATAACTTTTTCCGAAAATACTCATGGCAAGCTCTGTTCGTCCTGCTCCCATCAATCCAGAAATACCTACAACCTCGCCTTTACGCACATTCAGGGATACATTGTCCACAACTTTTCGCTCATTATACAGTGGATGGTACACATTCCAGTTCTTAACTTCCATACGCACATCACCGATCTTTACCCCTGGCCGTTTTGGGAAACGGTCAGCGATCTCACGGCCTACCATACCTTTAATGATCCTCTCCTCTGAGAAATCATCCACGCCCTTTGTCAGTGTTTCAATGGTAGAGCCGTCACGGATCACAGTGATCTTATCTGCCACATAGGAAACCTCATTCAGCTTATGTGAAATAATGATGGATGTCAGCCCTTCTTTTTTTAATTTAAGAAGCAGATCCAGAAGTGCCTGGGAATCCGCCTCGTTCAAAGATGAAGTAGGCTCATCCAGAATCAGAAGCTTAGCATTCTTAGCCAGAGCCTTTGCAATCTCTACCAGCTGCTGCTTGCCTACTCCAATGTCTTTGATATAAGTCCTTACAGAATCTGTAAGACCTACCTGTTTTGTATATTTCTCTGCCAGCCGGTATGTCTCATCCCAGTTGATGGCAGCTTTTTTTCCACGCTCATTTCCAAGGAACATATTTTCTCCGATGGTCATATATGGTATCAGAGCCAGTTCCTGATGGATAATTACAATTCCTTTTGCCTCACTGTCTTTAATATCATGGAAATTACAGATTTCTCCGTCATAAATGATATCGCCTTCATAAGAACCATGAGGATAAATTCCCGAAAGAACATTCATCAAAGTCGATTTCCCGGCACCGTTTTCTCCTACCAGCGCATGGATCTCGCCCTGCTCTACCTGTAGATTTACGTTATCTAGCGCTTTCACACCGGGGAATGTTTTGGTGATATTCTTCATTTCCAACAGTATCTTTGCCAAAATTTTTCCCTCCAGACTTTCCCAATTTAATCCAGAAACCAATATTTTTAAAACTGGGGCTGTCGCACAAACAGCCAGAAGACCTTTTATGCGGCAGCCTCAAAATTATTACTTATTATGTCAGTTCATATGAAACTGATTATTTCAACTGATCCTCTGTGTAATATCCGGAATCAACAAGAAGTTCTTTGTAGTTGTCAGCTGTGCATACTACAGGCTCGCAAAGGAATGAAGGAATAACGCCTGTGCCGTTGTCATATGTCTCTGTATCGTTTACAGGAGCCTCGCCACCCTGCATGATAGCATCAACCATTTCAACAACCTTGGAAGCCAGTGTACGTGTATCTTTGAATACGGACATAGCCTGTTTTCCATCAATGATATTCGGCATGTTTGCAATGTCACAGTCCTGACCTGTGATGATCGGATATTCGCCTGTGTAGTTTGCTGCAAGAGCATTCTCTACACCAAGTGCTGTGGAGTCATTGGATGCAAGAACAGCGTCAAGATTTGTGCCATCTGCATAGTAGGAAGAAAGGATATTCTCAAATCTGGACTGTGCAGTTTCTGTTGACCAGTTTGCTGTAGCAACCTCATCCTTTGTCATCTGTCCGGACGGAACAACCAGTTTTCCTTCATCAATGTATGGCTGAAGAACATCCATAGCACCGCCGAAGAAGAAGTTTACATTGTTGTCACCAGGATCACCTGTAACGAACTCAATGTTGTAAGGTCCATCTGTATTGTCCAGATCCAGAGCATCTACCAGGAACTGGCCCTGTGTCTTACCAACAAGATAGTTATCAAATGTTGCATAGTAGGAAATTGCATCTGTGTTCATGATCAGACGGTCATAGGAGATAACCGGGATATTATTTTCTTTTGCCTGAGCAAGAACGGTTCCAAGAGAATCACCTTCGATGGAAGCAACCACAAGGAGCTCATCTCCGTTAGCGATCATATTCTCAACCTGGGAAACCTGTGTGCTGACTTCATTTCCTGCATACTGCAGATCTACCTCATAGCCTTTTGCTTCCAGCTCTTTCTTCATGTTCTCGCCGTCCTGGTTCCATCTCTGAAGATCCTGGGTAGGCATTGCAACACCGATCAGTCCCTTGCTTTCATCAGCGTGTGCAACTGTAGGAACTACTACCAGACCAGCTACCATTGATGCACAAAGAGTTGCAGCAAATAATTTTCTTTTCATTTTGTAAATCCTCCCTTTAATCTCATACCTTCTCGGTACATTCATTTTTGATGATGTTATCTTAGCACGGGCAATACAGGACATAGTTGTCAAAATATCGGATTATTTACGGAAAACAAAAAATGTCCTGCCATAAGCAAGACATTTTTGCTACAAAAAAATCCTATTGACTTTTTATTTCAGTCAGTCCTCCCTGGGAACATTCAGATACACATCTTCTACGGAATGATAGCCACCGTCAATAATGATCTCATCCATATTCCGGCTGGTAACGGAAATAGGCTGAAGCATACAAAATGGAATATCCCCAGAGCCATCATTTATACTGCTGTTAATCCTGGACAGCTTTTCTCCCTTTGCCATACTGACTGCATACCTGGCTGCAACCTTTGCCAGAAGCTCAACTGATTTAAAAGCTGTCATTGTCTGGGTGCCTTCCACGATCCTCTGGCAGGCAGCCAGATCTCCGTCCTGTCCTACCACCTGTACTTTTCCGGCAAGTCTGTGTTCTGCCAGAACACGTACTACCTGAGCTGCTATATCATCATTCCCACACATGATCCCGCTTACATCCGGATATTTTTCCAATGCTTCATCCAGATAATCCACAGCCAGCTCTGCTCTCCATCCTTTACAATGTGCTTCATAAACCACTTCCAGATTGCTGCCTTCCAATTCCTCCATAAAGCCCTGATACACCAGCTTCACATTATTATCTTCTTCAGCTCCCTGAATCATAATGATCTGTCCCCCATCCGGCAGATCACGTTTCAGTTCCTTTCCCATTAAAGTGCCTACTGCTTTGTTATTAAAAGAAACATACAGATCTGAATCTCCATTCAGGATCAGACGGTCATAGCTGATAGTTTTGATCCCTTTTTCCTTTGCCGCATGCATCACATCAGACAAAGCCGCACAGTCTGCAGCCACCACTGCAAGAACATCCACATTTTTATCGATCAGATACTGGATCTGGGAAATCTGTTCCTGCACACTGCCATTTGCATTCTGCACGTTCACAGAAGCTCCCAGCTTTTTAGCTGTGGAAACAAATACATCCCTGTCACGGATCCAACGTTCGATCACAAAGGAATCAAAACTAAACCCTATCTTTACTTCCTGATTATCTTTGTTATTATTTTCTTCTGCCTGCTGCCCACTCCCACTGTCCTGTGTTCTTTCTGAAGTTTTACTTCCACATCCAACTCCAAGAACACATATACACAAAAACAGGCATATTACTTTTTTCCGTTTCTTCATATTGCTTCTCCTACCCTCATCTTCATCTGAGTGTTTTGTTTTGCCGAATCTTTCCCAGATCGTTTAACACTATCCTAATCTTTCTCTGAATTCACTGGGGGTTACCCCTTCATAACGTTTAAAGATCCTGCTGAAATAATTGGGATCACTGTACCCGCACATGCTGCAGATTTCTTTAATACTGTACTTCTGGTTCTTTAGAAGCTGTCTGGCATTTGTCATCCTGATCCTGGTCAGATACTCCACAAAGCCCTCGCCTTGTTCCTGCTTAAATAACTTACTGAAATAATATGGACTGATATCCACCATTCTGGAAACCTCATCAAGAGAAATATCCTTATTATAATTTTCATCAATATAGTTCCTGGCTTTTGCAACTACAGACTCGGATTCCTTTTCCTTTGTAGTTGCCATGCCCTGGCATACGTGGGCTGTTTTCTCCAAAAACCAGTTCCGTAATTCTTCATAGTCCCTGCATCCATGAATCTCTTTCAGGTAGTTCTCCCTGTAGCGAAAACCATACTTCACTCCGCCCTTAAAAAACGCTGTATGCTCAATCCTCATTACCAGCTCCAGCACTTTGATCTCAATGTCTTCCCTGTACTCCTGGTAATGCTCCAGCATCCACTCAAAAAACCGGTTGGCTGTATCCATTGCCCCTGCATAATCCGGTTCCATTGCTCTTTGAAGAAAACGATTTTCCAATTCCAGTGGGTATTCTCCGTCATAATCCTTTACAATGGGAATATCATTAATATGTACCACATGGCTGTCTCCTTCACGCAGTGCACGTAAAGCCTCAGTGTAAGAATCTTTCACATTTTCCCAGGACTTAACTCTGCCAATCCCACCTCTGAACTTACAATCGATCCTGTTTTCCAGACGATGGAGCATATTGCGCATCCGGGTAAGGATCTCCACACGTTCTTCATACTCTACGCTCCCCGTCTGATATGGCACAAGAAGGATGATGCGGTTTCCCATCACAGGCCCTACCAGACAATCCAGAAAGCTTTTGGCGATCTCCCGAAACTCTGTATAGAATTTATTGGCCTTTACACTGGCTCCTACTGCATTGGTAAGCACGCCATTCTCCACACTGTCGCCAAATTCCACTACCACCATAAAAGCATATTCCTGTGTAATATTCAGCAGAACCTGATAATTGCTCTGATATGTATGGAATTCGTCAAGAAGCAGAAGATTGTATATATAACCAGACTCGATCACAGGCACTACGATCTCCAGCTTTTCACGGATCTTTAGGTCATCACTCCGCTTCTTCCTTGTCTCATCCACCAGCTGCATAGCCTTTGTGCAGACTTCCAGGATCTTCTTCTTATTCACAGGCTTCATCAGATATTCCAGAACCCCAAGATTAATGGCTTCCTGTGCATAATGAAATTTGTCATATGCCGAAATAATAATAAAAATAGTGTTCTGGTTAAACTTTCGAACCTCTTTAATAGCCTGGATCCCGTTCAGACCCGGCATCTGAATATCCACAAGCGCAATATCCGGCCGAAAGCTTTCTGCCTGTTCTACCACTGCCCT
Source organism: Blautia sp. 1033sp1_1033st1_G9_1033SCRN_220408 (assembly GCF_040929965.1). Classification (NCBI taxonomy): domain Bacteria; kingdom Bacillati; phylum Bacillota; class Clostridia; order Lachnospirales; family Lachnospiraceae; genus Blautia; species Blautia sp. 1033sp1_1033st1_G9_1033SCRN_220408. The sequence goes on from NZ_JBFKZO010000007.1 coordinate 28,671, forward strand.
TCCGGTTTTTGCGCAGGCAATCTCACATTCATCCCCAAAACTGCTGGTAATAATAGTTTTAAGGGATTCCACCATGATCCCTTCATCATCTGCGATTAATATCCTATACATTTTCTTTTCCCTTCCCTGCTTCCATGAAGCGCTTTAGCATCTGGTACTGTCCGGAATCTGTATGATCACTTCAGTTCCCAGATCTTCTCCCTGGCTTTGGACGGACAACAGTCCTTTTTCTCCATAATACAATTCCAGCCTGCTGATCACATTGTTCATACCTACACCTGTGGAATCCCCTGCTTCCTCCTCGCTGGTGATCTCTCCGTTCAATATCTGCCGGATCCGTTCCCTGGAAATACCTTTTCCGTTATCTTTTACACTGATCTGTATATACTCTTCTTTTCGTCTGATACACAGATGGATCCGGCCCTCCCAGTCAATATTCCGGATACCATGATTCACAGCATTTTCCACGATCGGCTGTAAGATCATGCTGGGGATCCTGCAGTCAAGCACAGATTCATCCACATCTGTTGTATAATGAATTTCCCCAGAAAAGCGTACATTCAAAATGTAGATATAGTTCTCCACAGCCTCCACTTCCTCCCGAAGTGTAGCATCTTCACTGCCTTTTTTTACATTGTAGCGAAAAAAATCTGCCATCTTCTCCACAAAAACACTGGTTTTCTCTGCATCCTCCATCATAGCCAGCTGCGCCCCTGCATTCAGGGAGTTGAAAAGAAAATGAGGATTGATCTGTGACTGCAGATACTTTAACTGAGCTTCCTTCAGGTGATTCGTCATAAGAAGTTCCCGCTCCATCATTTTCTGTTCTTTTACCATATTTTCCTTGGTAAGATTCACATATTCTTCCAGACTTGATACCATAGAATTAAAAGTTCTTGTCAGTACACCAACCTCATCTCCTGCATCTGTGGAAGGCATTTTTACATTAAAATTGGCCTGTCCTACCAGCTTTACCGTAGCTGCCAGTCTTGTAAGGGGAGCAGATACACTCTTTACCATCAGATACAGCATCAGCATGCAGATCCCCATAACCATAATAAGAAGCACAGAACTTACGATCTCCAGATACCAAATAGCGCTTTGGAGAGCCTGGTAGCTTGAAGAGTTATTCAGAAACTGCTGTCCATTCAGTTCTCCGATGTAAGTATTCAGATAATGATATACCTGCAGGGCTTCCCCATAAGAGTCCTTATACTTCTCCACATTCCGCCCACGCTTTGCCTGTACTGTCTCTGCCGTATAAGCCAGATAGGTTTCTGACATATTCCGTATATTACGTTCCAGAAGCTTTACCGGATTCTCCATTACCTGTTCATTCAGCTTCTCCAGAAGCTTCCTATAATTCTCCTCATAACGGTAATAATCCTCCAATGTATCTGAAGACTTCACTGTAAGATAATCGTACATGCCGATCTGAACCTTTTCCAGGGACTGGGCAAGCTCTGTAATATCCACATTACTGGCATATACAGCATCCAGTGTCTGCATGGTACGGTTCATCTGCCAATATAGAAGTGTGTTTGTACCAAAAAGAATCACAGCCACAATTATTACCTGTATCAAAACCTTTACTGCAAGGGAAAGATCCTTCCATCTTAGTTTTTTTCTTGTTTTATTCATTACTATTCCCCTGTCCTTAAGCTAGTACATCGTTTCGTCCTTTGTACTGGCAATCACATCCAGATCCACATTATAATAGGCATTTGTTCTGCCTTCTTCCCAATATTCTGTGAGAGCTTCAATACTGTATTTTCCGATCTGCTCCACATTCATGCTAATGGTCACAGGGATCAGTCCTTTCTTAACAGCCTCCATAATACTTCTGGATGTATAATATCCAATGATCTTCACATCTCCTACCATGTTGTAATCGATCATGGCCTGATACGCACATTTGGTCGTCACCTCATCCAGACAAAGCAGGATCTGAGGCGGTCCTTCTGGTGCCTGGAAAATACTGCGAATTTCTTCTTCCGTATCAAACCGACTATAAGACAAAATATTGCGGGTCTGTATTTTGATCCGCTGGTCATTGCCTGCCTTCTTCTCAATGGCACTGTAGATCTGAGCATAAATCTGATTCTGTCCAAGCTCCTGTTCCCGGTTCAAAAGAAGCATCACCCTGGAAGTGGAAGAATCTATCAGCTTTGCCACCTGTTCTCCATATACCTGCCCCAGCTGATAATCATTGATCCCTACAAAGGACTGTCTGGTACTCTTTGTGGCATCATTGGCAATAATCACCACAGGGATTCCCTTTTCCACTGCCTCATCGATCTTTTCCTGCATACCCTTTTCTCCATTGTACTCCAGGATGATCCCGTCTACCTGTGCGGCAATACTCATATCCATATAGTCCATTTTGGTATAATCGCCGCCGTTCTCAGCACTTTTCAGTTCCAGCACTGCGCTGTTAGCCAGTGCTTCTTTTCTTGCATTCTTGTATACGTCCTGCCAGAAGGTTTCATTTCGACTGTCAACGATCATTTCATACTGATATTTATAAATCTGATTCAGTTCTTCTGACATGGCTCCTGCATTTTCCATGATTGTATTATAATAAGAAGAGATAAAAAAAATAAAAAGAATAGCAACCAGTACTGCAGCCACCATCAGACACACCTGTCTGCCTATCCTGTGTCTGTTTTCCATACGCAAAACTCCCCTCATCCACACCTGGCAAACCTTTTTTTCATATTATACCAAAATTCTCCCATTCATCAAAGACATTTTTGACCTAAAACACATCCAATCTTCCAATTGCTTTTTACCCACAGATTCGTTATACTATGATTACAATGCGGAGTACAAAACACGAAACTATCCGTGTAATCATAATTTTTGTGTTTTGACACTGTCAATCATACTATACCATATTGATATTTTAGGAGGTTTGTTTATATGGGACGTTTTTTTGATATGGATAATAGGTTTTTTACTTTTATGAGCAGAGTCAGCGACCTGATCATCCTGAACCTGCTATGCATACTCTGCTGTCTCCCTATTGTCACAGCAGGTGCATCCATTACCGCTATGTTCTACGTTACCCTGAAGATGGTACGCAATGAAGAAGCCTACATTGCCAAAAGTTTCTTCAAGTCATTCAAACAGAATTTAAAACAGTCTATTATCATCAACCTGATCATGCTGGTAACAGGCGCACTTCTGTATTTTGACCTGACCATTGCAAAAAGCATGAGCGGCCTTCCTGGTAAGGCACTTTCTGTAATCTTCATGATGATCCTGCTGCTTTACGTAATGGTATTTATTTATATTTACCCAGTACTTGCCAAGTTTTACAACACCACTAAGAATACCTTTATCAACGCATTCCTGATGGCGATCCGTCATCTTCCATATACTCTTTTGATGCTTCTAATCACAGCACTGCCGGTTGCCATCCTGTATATTCCTACATTTAAGGTTCAATCCCTGGTGCTTATGCTTTTTGTTCTTATTGGTTTTGCCACTATTGCTTATATCAATTCACACTTTTTTGTGAAGATTTTTGATAACTATATTCCAAAGGAAAACACACTGGCAGAGGAAGGCCAACAGGAACAGGGAAATGACTCCCAGGTATCCGGTTCATGACCAGTTGGAACGGTAAGCCTTATCATTCCCTTGACTATATGCTTCGGCAGATGTTCGGAGAAAAGATATACAAGGTTACACTGAATGGCGGCATGACCTGTCCCAACCGTGACGGTAAGATTGGGGAAAGAGGCTGTATTTTCTGCAGTGCAGGAGGCAGTGGTGATTTTGCTGCCAGTGCTTCCCTTTCCATTACGGAGCAGATCCGGCAACAGATCCAGATGTTGTCTGACAAACGCCCGATTCATAAATACATTGCCTATTTTCAGGCTTACACCAATACCTATGCTCCTGTAGAATATTTGGAGAGAATATTCACCGAAGCCATCCAAAACCCGGATATCTGTGCCATATCCATCGGCACCAGACCGGACTGTCTGGAAGAGCCTGTGATTCGGCTGCTTTCCAGGCTGAATCAGATCAAGCCTGTGTGGGTAGAACTTGGTCTTCAGACCATCCACGAGCACACTGCCAGATATATCCGCAGAGGTTATCCTCTTTCCTGTTTTGACCAGGCCATGCAAAGCCTTCATCAGGCAGGCCTGGATGTGATCGTACATACCATTCTGGGACTTCCGGGGGAGACCTCCAGGGATGTGCTTGACACCATGAAGTACCTGAACGCTTGTCAGATCCAGGGGATCAAGCTTCAGCTTCTCCATGTACTTTCCGGTACAGATTTGGCTGCTGATTACCAGGCTGGGAAGTTTTCCGTACTGGACCGTGAAGAATACATTGATCTGGTGATCCGCTGTCTGGAACATCTGGATCCTTCCATAGTGATTCACAGGGTAACAGGAGATGGTCCCAAAGATCTGCTGATTGCTCCTTTGTGGGCTTCCAGGAAACGGGAAGTGCTGAATCTTCTCCATCACCAGATGAAAGAGCAGGGCAGCTATCAGGGCAAAGCCTTTACCCAAGTATAAATACAATTTTAGGAGGTTGATCGTATGGAAACACCATTTACAGTATATAAGCTTATTATTTTGTACATGCTGTCCCATTCAGACACGGAACTTACCAATTCTCAGCTTTCTGAATTTATCCTTGACCGGGATTATACCAATTATTTTCATCTTCAGCAGGCTATCTCCGAGCTTGTGGAGGCAGGACTGGTCTACAAGCGGGTAAAGTCCAATTCCTCTTATTACCAGATCACCTCTGATGGTGCAAGCACCCTTTCTTTTTTTGAATCTGACCTTTCACCTGAGATTCGTAAAGATGTATCCGAATTTCTAAAAACAGCCGGTTATGAAGTACAGAATTCCATTGTTACCCCTGCTGATTATTATATCACATCCCAGGGAAACTACTCTGTACGCTGTCAGCTTCTTGAGAAAAACGTATCCCTGATCGACCTGAATATTTCCGTTCCCACACTGGAAGCTGCGGAAGCGGTATGTAAGGCCTGGCCTTTAAAATATCAGAAAATCTATGATAAATTAATGGAGGAGCTGTTATAAGCCCCTCCACTTTTATATCTGTTTCTCTATACTCCGGCAGAATATGGTCTTCTTAAGCCTGCTCCCGGATCTTCTCCATATGTTCTTTCAGTTTTTTCTCATATCCCATATCACTTAATTCATAAAAAGTTTCCCCAAGGATCTCAGAAGGCAGATACTGCTGCTCCACATAATGATTGGGAAAATCGTGTGCATACTTATAGCCGATGCCATGGCCAAGCTTCTCATGACCGCCATAATGGGCATCCTGCAAATGGGCAGGCACTGTTGTGCGCTTATGTTTTACAGAATCCATAGCTGCAAAAATTGCATTCACTGCTGAATTACTTTTGGGGGCGCATGCCATGTAAGCTGCTGCCTGGGCCAGAATGATCTGTGACTCCGGCATGCCTACACGCTCCACAGCCTGGGCTGCTGCCACAGCTACCTGAATCGCCTGGGGATCTGCATTTCCAATATCCTCCGAAGCCAGGATCATAATCCTTCTTGCAATAAATTTCACATCTTCTCCTGCATACAGCATTTTTGCAAGATAATAAACGGCAGCATCTGGATCTGATCCCCGCATACTTTTAATGAAAGCAGAAATAATATCATAATGATTATCCCCGTCCTTGTCATAACGTACCACCCGCTTCTGGATGCACTCAGAAGCCACTTCAAGAGTAATATGGATCTTCCCATCCTCTCCCCTTGGTGTAGTAAGGATCCCCAATTCAATGGCGTTCAATGCACTTCTTGCATCTCCCCCTGCCATATCAGCCAGGAAATCCAGGGCATCCTCATCGATCATAGCCTGGTAGCTGCCCATTCCTCTTTCTGTATCCTGGACAGCCCTTAGGATCAGTTCCTTGATCTCCGGTATTTCCAAGGCCTTCAGTTCAAATACAATAGATCTGGATAAAAGAGCACCGTTCACCTCAAAATAGGGATTCTCTGTAGTGGCACCGATCAGAATGACTGTTCCATCCTCCACAAAAGGAAGCAGATAGTCCTGCTGACTTTTGTTAAAACGATGAATCTCGTCAATGAACAGGATCGTTTTCTTACCGTACATACCAAGAGTATCCTGTGCCTGCTTGACAACCTCTTCCATATCTTTCTTCCCTGCCACTGTGGCATTGATCTGTGTAAAGTTGGCACTTGTAGTATTGGCAATCACCTTTGCTAACGTGGTTTTACCTGTTCCCGGCGGTCCGTAGAATATAACTGAAGTCAGCTTGTCAGCCTTGATTGCCCGGTAAAGCAGCTTGTCCTTACCCACAATATGCTGCTGCCCCACCACCTCATCCAGAGTCCTTGGGCGAAGTCTAGACGCAAGCGGGGACTCTCTTTCCATTGTTTTTGATTTCGCATATTCAAATAAATCCATATATCTGTAACTCCCATCTGAAGAACTATGTCCTTGTTGTTCACATTTCATCTGCCTCATGATTGGAATTATAACAGAAAAATTAGTAAAAGTACATATGTTCCCAGTTTTTACATGATCAGCAGCTGATCCACAGTCACAAATTCATAGCCTCGCTCCAGCAGTTCATCCATGATCTGCACGGCTGCATCCACAGAAGTCTGGTAGCCGTCATGCATCAGGATGATTGAGCCGTCTTTTACCTGAGATCGTACCAGTCTCATAATGCAATCCACATTTTTACTTTTCCAGTCCAATGTGTCCACATCCCAAAGAACCGGGAACATAGTCACCAAAAGGTCAAAATTTTTCGGCCAGGCTCCAAAGGGAGGACGTACATACTGAGGATACACTCCAGTGATCTTGTATATCTCATTACTGGTTCTTTCTACCTCAGTTCTAGCCTGGGCAACAGGGATTTTATCCAGTTCTACATGATTATAAGTATGGTTTCCCAACAGATGTCCTTCCTTTTGCATCTGTTGCACCAGCTTTTCATTTCCCGGGATGTTTTTACCCATAAGAAAAAAAGAGGCATGGATTCCTCTTTTTCCTAATTCATTTAATAGAGCCGGTGTATACTTTTTGTTTGGACCGTCGTCAAAGGTAAGGGCAACTTTTGGCTTCTCTATCTGTATCACCTGGATGATCTGCCTTTTTTCCCGATTGAAAGCTCCAGCCCCCACTCCTACTGCTGCCAGGAACAGACTCCATGTAAGTGCAGCTGCTATCGTTCTGATCTTTTTGATCCAGTTCTTCCCCATTTTGAAATCCACTCCGCCTTTTCCTATACTATATGCAGATTTCCTCTGAATAGACTATTGGAAACACCGGTATATCTTCTCACAGCTGATATAAAACGACAGCGGGAACCCTGAAGTCCCCGCTGCCTGCATACCTTATTATTGTAATTTTGTGCTCACAGATTTAGTTAAGCTTCTCCCGAAGAAGTGCCAGCCTGTGTTCGATTTCCTCTACGCACTTATCGTAGCCAAGCTTGCTGCTGTCAAGACACAGATCGTAATTAGTAGCATCTGTCCACTCTTTGCCTGTAAATCTGCGGCAATATTCAAACTTGCGTTTATCATCCTTCTGAAGGAATTTCTCAATCTCCCTTGGTGTTTTGCTCAGCTTCTCTGCTGCCTTCTCCATACGGAATTCCCAGGATGCATGAATAAACACACTTAAAACATTGGGATAATCCTTCAGCACATAATTGGAACAACGTCCAATGATCACACAGGACTCCGTCTCTGCCAGATGACGGATCGTTTTGGCCTGATAATTAAAAAGATTCTCATCGGATGTAAATTCTTTGCTGTGTGGTGGGATCAGATCTCCTGTATAAATGCTTTCTTTTTTGAAAAGAGGCGGCTTGGCACTACTGTACTCATCCACTCTTCCAAAAAGTGTTTCATGGATCCCACTGTCATCAGAAGCCATACGGATAATGTCCTTATCATAATAGGAAATCCCCAGCTTCTTGGAAAGCATTTCGCCTACTGTACGGCCGCCACTGCCATACTGTCTTGCAATGGTAATCACATAATTACTCATGTCGTCCCTCCTTATTCTCCCAGATATGCCTTCTGCACAGCCTTATCATTAAGCAGATCACTGGCTTTGCCGCTCATGCTGATTCTTCCGGTTTCCAGCACGTATGCACGGTCTGCAATGGTAAGAGCCTTCTTAGCATTCTGTTCTACAAGAAGAACGGTTGTACCGCTCTCACTTACTACACGTATAATATCGAAGATCTCATTAACAAATATAGGAGAAAGACCCATAGAGGGCTCATCCATAACGATCAGCTTTGGTTTGCTCATCAGTGCACGACCCATGGCAAGCATCTGCTGCTCACCACCTGATAAGGTACCTGCTCTTTGCCCTTTACGCTCTTCCAGTCTGGGGAAGCGCTTATAAATACCGGCAAGGCTTTCCTGGATCTCAGCCTTATCCTTTCTTGTGTAAGCTCCCATGATCAGATTCTCATAAACACTCAGATCAGAAAACACCCTTCGCCCTTCCGGTACATGGGCAATTCCAAGTTCCACGATCTTATGGGCTGGAATCTTTGTAATATCCTTGCCCTCAAAAGTGATGGATCCTTCTTTTGCGCTAAGAAGACCTGTCAATGTCTGAAGGGTGGTGGTTTTTCCTGCGCCATTGGCGCCGATCAGTGCAATAACCTCTCCCTGGTTTACTTCAAAGGAAATCCCCTTCAATGCATGGATCACACCATAATATACGTGCAAATCTTTTACTTCTAACATTGCCATTTTCGTTTCCTCCTTACTCTCCCAGATATGCTGTGATAACGGCCGGGTCTTTCAGCACCTGTGCTGTCTTGCCCTGGCAAAGGACCTGACCAAAGTTCAGAACAGTCAGTTCCTCACAGATACCGCCTACCAGCTTCATATCATGCTCGATCAGCAGGATCGTCATATTGAAATGGTCACGTACAAAACGGATCATATCCATCAGTTCCTGAGTCTCATTAGGGTTCATACCTGCTGCAGGCTCATCCAGAAGCAGCAGCTTGGGTTCTGTAGCAAGTGCTCTGGCAATCTCCAGCTTACGCTGTTCACCGTAAGGCAGGTTGCTTGCAAGATAATCTGCAAAAGCATCAAGGCCGAACACTTTCAGAAGCTCCATAGCTTTTTCATTCATCTGCTTCTCAACTTTAAAATATTTTGGAAGTCTGAATACACCTGTAAAGGTAGAATACTTATAATTGTTGTGCAGACCTGCTTTTACATTGTCCAGCACTGTCATATCCTTAAACAGACGGATATTCTGGAAAGTTCTTGCAACACCTGCTTTATTGATCTCTATAGGATTTTTACCTGTAATATCAACACCGTCCAGCTTGATGATCCCCTCAGTAGGCTTATATACACCGGTAAGAAGATTGAATACAGTTGTTTTTCCTGCTCCGTTAGGTCCGATCAGGCCGTATAATTCCCCCTGGTTGATCTGAATATTAAAATTATCAACTGCATGAAGGCCGCCAAACTGAATGGACAGGTTTTTTACCTCTAAAATAGCCATGATCAAGCCGCCTCCTTTTCTTTTCCATGTTTTTTAAATTTATCAGCTACTCTGCTTCTGAAATCCCTTGCTGCAGGAGCCCAGTTAAACAGCATCATAACGATCATAATAATTGCATAGATCAGCATACGGTATGTGGAGAATCCACGAAGCAGCTCCGGAAGGGCATACAGGATAATAGTAGCAATGATGGAACCACGAAGATTACCAATACCGCCAAGGATCACGTAAACCAGGAATGTAATAGACAGGTTATAGTCAAAAACGGAAACCTTCAGCATGGAAAGGTTATGTGCATAAAGCACACCTGCCACACCTGCAATCGCTGCTGAAATGGTAAAAGCAAGCAATTTGTTCTTGGTTACATTGATGCCAATGGATTCTGCAGCAATACGATTATCCCTGGTAGCCGTAATGGCACGTCCGCTTCTGGAATTTACCAGGTTCTGTACAACAAACAGAGACACCAGTACCAGAATCACACCGATCAGGAAAAAGTAATCTTTAATGTCTTTATAAAGTGTAGCTGTCTTGGAAATACCAAGCGCCCCCTTAATGATCTGCTTTCCGCCCGGCTCCAGCTGAAGCGCACCGGAGCTTGTAGCAACATGAAGGCCTTTGCTGTCCACACCCACATACAAAATATTGATCAGATTCTTAATGATCTCGCCAAAAGCAAGTGTTACGATAGCAAGATAGTCCCCCCGAAGACGAAGTACCGGAATGCCGATCAGGAAACCAAGGAGTGCAGCTACTGCTGCCCCGATGAGAATCGCAATGATCAGTCTTGGTACAGAGGGGATCGCATCGCTTGCAACATGAGAAAATACTGCACTTGCATATGCGCCCACGCACATAAAGCCTGCATGTCCAAGGCTCAATTCACCAGAATAACCTACAACCAGGTTCAGGGAAATGGCTGCAATTACATATACACAGATTGGAACAAGAAGACCTGTCAGAAGCCTGGACAGATTTCCTGTGGAAGAAAGCGTCTGTGCAACAGCAAAGATCACAAGCACCATGCCATATGTAATAAAATTGTTTTTTGATGTTTTGTTCATACCTTTCTTCATCTTGTCCACCTCACACTTTCTCCTGGATATTCTTACCGAATAATCCTGCCGGTTTTACAAGGAGTACAATAATCAGGACTCCAAACACAATAGCGTCTGCAACCTGAGAAGAAATATATGCTTTACTGAAGATCTCAATCACACCAAGGAGAAGTCCGCCGATCATCGCACCTGGAATGGATCCTATGCCTCCAAATACAGCAGCTACAAAAGCCTTGATACCAGGCATAGCACCTGTGTAAGGAGAAAGAGTTGGGTATGCAGAGCACATGAAAAGACCTGCAATCGCAGCCAGCCCAGAACCAATAGCAAAAGTAAGGGAGATGGTTGCATTTACATTAACACCCATCAGCTGTGCAGCATCCCGATCCTCGGAAACTGCCTGCATGGCACGTCCAGGCTTCGTCTTCTTAACAAAAAGCTGTAATCCAACCATGATCACAATGCATGCAACAATGGTCAGGATCGTCATCCCCTTGATCACCAGTTCTCCACCAAACAAAGACAGAGACGGAAGATCGATCACTGTAACAAAGCTCTTCGCATCAGCACCAAAAACCAAAAGGGCCAGGTTCTGCAGAAGATAGCTGACACCAATGGCAGTAATCAGAACTGCCAGATTAGATGATGCTTTACGGAGAGGACGATATGCAACTGCCTCGATCACAACACCCATCAATGTACAGATCACAACAGATAAAAGAATTGCCACTGCAGGTGACAGTCCGGCTTTTGTGATAGCGGTAAGGATCACAAAAGCACCAACCATGATTACATCGCCATGGGCAAAATTCAGCATCTTTGCAATTCCATACACCATAGTATAACCAAGTGCGATCATTGCGTAGATACTTCCAAGGTTTATCCCGTCTTTTAAATATACCAAAAAACTCATAACCCACCTCGTAATATGAATGATTTGTATTTTATGAGCGTGCTTGAAAATTCATTCCCGAATGTAAATAGTCTAAAGTCTTAGTCTTTTCGGAAGTAAATTTTCAGACACGCTCCAGGTCACTTTAAAGAAAATCACCAGGATCTTCTTAAACAAGAGGGAGACGGCAATCATCTTAACCGTCTCCCCGTTTGCTTAACGGCCATTCCCTGTATATCCAGGAAAATGTCCCTGTATTTTGTTCAAAGGATTATTCATCCATGGATGCGTAAACACCATCTTTGATCACATATGCTTTTGGTGCTTTATCGCATTCGCCATCCTCTGTCCATTTTGCTTCTCCTGTAAGACCATCAATTGTGATGTTCAGCATGGACTCAGACATTGCTGCACTGATATCCTCATTGGACATATCCGGTGTGATACTTGCATCATCTGCTGCTGCCTTCATAGCATAGATCACATCATATGCATCAGCTGCGAACTGGTTCGGAACCTCACCGTTATTAGCATCACCATATGCTTTTACAAAGTTCTTGGTAGCCTCATCCTCACCTGTAGCAGCGAAAGGTGTCAGAAGCATAACGCCCTCTGCAAGGGATGTATCAAAGTTCTCAACATTCAGGATACCGTCCATACCGTCAACTCCGAAGAATTTGATATCAAGACCGATATCGCTTGCCTGCTGAAGAATCAGTGCATTGTCAGAGTAATAATTAGGAAGGAACAGAAGCTCTGCACCGCTCTTCTTAATGCTCTGAAGCTGTGCTGAGAAGTCCTGATTACTATCTGTGGTGTATTTCTGATCATCTACAAGCTCAAGACCGTATTCATCACAAGCTTCAACAAATGCATCGTGAACACCTACATTGTAATCTGCTGCTGAATCATACAGTGTAGCTACCTTTGTAGCAAGACCTTTCTCAGAAATGTACTCTGCTGATTTGGTACCCTGCATAGGATCGGTAAAGCACATACGGAATTCATTGTCGCCTCCCTCAATACTCTCTACTGCTGTAGCAGAAGGTGTAAACAGGAATGTGCTGTCAGCTGCTTCACTGGCAACAGCGATACAAGCACCGGATGTAACTGTTCCGCAAAGCATCTGCATACCCTTGTCAAGAAGATCATCATATGCATGGATGGCTTTATCAGGATCACCCTGATCATCACCTGCGTCCAGGATCTCTACCTTATATCCATTGAATCCACCATTCTCATTGATCTCATCCGCTGCGATCTTAGCTGCGTTGTAAACACCGGTACCATACTGTGCGTAATCACCGGTCATAGGTCCGATCACACCAATCTTAAAAGTCTCCTCGTCATCTGCAAATACAGATACAGGTGCAATGGATGTAACTGCCATCGCTGCAGCTGCTGTGATACTGAGTACTTTTTTCAGATTTCTCATAATAAAATCTCCTCCTTAGATTTTAAGGAAGAAGCCAGCGGGAAAACCGGATCATGTATATCTCATATATAGTCAAAAAGCCCACTGGTCCATCCAGCCGGCTTTGGCTCCCTAATGACTTTTCCTCTTTACTACTTCAATGTAGTAATTATAGCATCACATTATTTTGATTGCAAGTGATATTTTATACAAAAATCAAAAGAATCCAGGGAAATTATTTTCCCTGGATTCCAGAATTGATACTACTTATGCGATTGCAGCTTTTGCAACTTCAGCTAATGCTTTGAAGCCTTCAGCATCATTAACAGCCAGATCTGCAAGCATCTTTCTGTTGATGTCAACATTAGCAACCTTCAGGCCATGCATCATCTTGCTGTAGGATAATCCGTTCATTCTTGCTGCAGCGTTGATACGAGCGATCCACAGACTTCTGAACTGACGTTTTTTCTGTTTTCTTCCTGCATAAGAGCTTGTAAGTGCTCTCATTACAGACTGTTTTGCAATTCTATACTGTTTGGAACGGGCTCCTCTGTAGCCTTTTGCCAGTTTTAATACACGGTTATGTTTCTTCTTTGCGTTTAATCCGCCTTTAATTCTTGCCATCTCTTATTTTCCTCCTGTTCGTCGTCTTCTATCTGTATCTTATAAATATGGTAATGCTTTCTTCATGCTCTTAACATTTGTAGAATCAACAACAGTAGATTTTCTCAGATTTCTTTTTCTCTTCTGAGATTTTTTGGTTAAGATATGACTCTTGTAAGCTTTATTTCTCATTAATTTTCCTGTACCTGTCTTTTTGAAGCGCTTTGCTGCTGCTCTACATGTTTTAATTTTTGGCATTATAGTTTCCTCCTTAATTTTCGTATTATGAACTGCCCTGCGGCATAAATGCTGCTGAATTTATTTTTTCTGAGCTAAGAACATGGTCATGCTTCTGCCTTCCACTTTAGGTGCTTTCTCCACATTAGCCACTTCTTTCAACATATCTGCGAAATCATCAAGCACATGCTTGCTGGCTGACATATGAGCCATCTCTCTTCCGCGAAATCTGAGAGTTACCTTCACCCTATCGCCCTTTGAAAGAAACTTCTTTGCTGCATTGACTTTTGTCATAAGGTCGTTTGTATCGATATTCGGTGAAAGCCGCACTTCTTTAACATCAATCGTTTTCTGTTTTTTCTTGGCTTCTTTTTCTTTTCTAGCAAGTTCGTAACGGTATTTACCGTAATCAATGATCTTGCATACCGGCGGTTTAGCCTGGGGGGCAATCTTTACCAGATCAAGCCCTGCCTCCTGAGCCTTGAACATTGCTTCCTTTGCGGACATAATACCGAGCTGTGCTCCGTCCGGGCCAATCAAGCGTACTTCTCTGTCCCTGATTTGTTCGTTAATCATTAAACTGCTAATTGTAGTGCACCTCCATACCTGATAGATAAATACTAAATCACCCGCCAGCTTCCCAATTTCTCTCCGGGAAACCTTCTGCCTTAAACATGAAAAAAGTGCGGACAGAATCCACACTTCACCTATTACACAAATCACATCTTTAAATATAAGCTGTGCAATATTAACCCAAGTCGCCTGACTGCGCTAAGGTGAGAGTGTAACTCTGCTTTGTTTTCTCACGTACTCAGACAGAATACCATGTTTTCCCTTAGAAGTCAAGGACTTTTTAATAATTATTTTATAATATATCAATATACTCCCCTGCCAGGGCCTTATTCATGCTGCGGACTGCACAGAATTTACCGCACATACTGCAGGTATCACTGTGGTCATCTTCCGGCTTACGACTGTCACGGATCTGCCTTGCAGTCTCAGGATCAAGGGCACATGCATACTGAGCTTCCCAATCAAGTTTCTGCCGTGCATCTGCCATACGGTCATCAATATCTCTTGCTCCCGGAATACCCTTGGCAATATCAGCTGCATGGGCTGCAATCTTGGAAGCAATGATCCCCTGCTTAACATCATCCACGTTAGGAAGAGCCAGATGCTCTGCAGGCGTTACGTAGCAAAGGAAAGCAGCTCCGCTCATAGCTGCCACTGCTCCGCCGATAGCTGCAGTAATATGGTCATATCCAGGTGCAATATCTGTTACAAGAGGTCCAAGTACATAAAAAGGAGCGCCCATACAAATGGTCTGCTGTACTTTCATATTGGCTGCCACCTGATCCAGCGGTACATGTCCAGGTCCTTCCACCATAACCTGTACATTATGCGCCCATGCACGCTTGGTCAATTCTCCAAGGCGGACAAGTTCCTCGATCTGACATACGTCGGTTGCATCTGCCAGACATCCTGGACGACAGGCATCCCCAAGGGAAATGGTAACATCATATTCCTCACAGATATCAAGAATTTCATCAAAATACTCATAAAATGGATTCTCTTCTCCTGTCATGCTCATCCATGCAAAAACCAAGCTTCCGCCACGGCTTACAATATTCATTTTTCTTTTGTGATTCCGTATCTGCTCAATAGTTTTCCTGGTAATCCCGCAGTGCAGCGTTACAAAATCCACACCGTCCTGGGCATGAAGCCTTACCACATCAATAAAATCCTTGGCTGTCAAAGTCGCCAGATCCCTTTGGTAATGGATCACGCTGTCATATACAGGAACAGTTCCGATCATAACAGGACATTCCTGAGTCAGTTTCTGACGGAATGGCTGAGTATTACCATGGCTTGACAGATCCATAATTGCCTCTGCCCCCAGCTTTACAGCACTCATTACCTTTTCCATCTCAATATCATAGTCTTTACAGTCGCGGGACACTCCCAGATTGACATTGATCTTTGTGCGGAGCATGCTTCCCACGCCTTCCGGATCAAGACATTTGTGATTCTTATTTGCACAGATCGCAACCTTGCCTTCCCCAACCAGCTTTCTTAATGCATCTGTTGTCATATGTTCCTTTTTTGCCACAATCTCCATTTCTTTTGTGACAATGCCTTTCCTTGCCGCGTCCATCTGTGTGGTATAATTTTTCAATCTCTTTTCCTCCATAAAAAAAGCCTCTGCCATACTAAAAGCAGAGACTACTCATCCTCTTCCCTACGTTGGCATTATCCAAATCAGGTTACGGGTCAAAACGGAATCACGTTTCCTCTCAGCCGGTTTTCACCAGCTCCCCTTTTTCATGCTCATATTATAGCGCAGCATAGATGGCTTTGCAATAATTTTACCATAATTTCCCATACATATTACATAGCAAAACGCAGACACTATCATTGTATATACAAAGATGCCCTGCATCTAATAAAAGGAGGAATGATCATGACTATTTTGAAATGTTCAGCTGCCAACTGTGTTTATAATGATGCCCATCAGTGTTCCAGAGGTGAGATCAATGTTATGGGCGAAAGCGCCCGCATTGCAGATGAAACCTGCTGTGGAAGCTTTCAGGAAAAATCTGATGCAGCAACAAATGGTATGGAATGCCACCGTGGCTGCGAAAAGATCCAGATTGAATGTAAAGCCCACAACTGCGCATACAACGACAATTGCAAATGTACAGCAGCAGCCATTGATGTAGATGGTTCCAGGGCACAGTGCTGCCATGAAACCAAATGCGGAACCTTTGCCTGTAAATGTTAAGATGTAAAGTAAAAAGGCTGCAGCACAGCAGAGAGTAATTTCCTGCTGTGTCGCAGCCCTGATATTTCACAAAAAATTGATTAACGGTTCTTAAGGAAATCCGGAATCTGGATATCCTTCTTCTGCACTGTACTGGAAGGTGTCTTCGCAGTAAATGGTGTAGCATTCATAGTAGGCATACTAAAGCTTGGCATCTTAAAAGAAGATGTTGTGCTTGTCTGTGCTGCCGGTCTTTTTGCATTAAAAGATGCATTACTGCTTCTGTTACCAAAAGGACTGGTATTCTGTGCTGCATCACTAAGGCCTGTAGCAATAACAGTGATTCTTGCATAATCAGCAACTGAATCATCATACATTGCACCAAAGATGATATTTGCATCCTCTCCTGTAAGCTCCTGTACATAGCTAGCTGCATCATTGGCATCCATAAGGGAAATATCACCGGAAATATTAATGATAACGTGTGTAGCACCTTTAATGGTAGTCTCAAGCAGAGGAGAAGAAACAGCCTGCTGTACAGCCTCCATAGCCTTATCATCGCCTCTGGCCTCACCAATACCGATGTGTGCAATACCCTTATCTGTCATAACGGTCTGTACATCTGCAAAGTCAAGATTGATCAGTGCCGGCAGATTGATCAGGTCTGTAATACCCTGAACTGCCTGCTGAAGTACTTCATCAGCTTTACGCAGTGCCTCCGGCATAGTAGTCCGACGGTCAACGATCTCCAGTAATTTATCATTCGGGATCACGATCAGTGTATCCACTGCTTTCTTCAGATTCTCAATACCTGCAAGTGCATTGTTCATACGGGTCTTTGCTTCAAAGCGGAAAGGCTTTGTAACAACACCAACGGTAAGGATACCCATCTCCTTTGCTGCTGCTGCAATAACCGGAGCAGCTCCTGTACCGGTACCGCCACCCATACCGCAGGTAACGAAAACCATATCTGCTCCTTCCATGATCTGCTTCACTTCTTCTATACTTTCCTCTGCTGCCTTCTGTCCAACCTCTGGCTGTGCACCTGCACCAAGACCTTTGGTAATCTTCTCGCCAATCTGAAGTACAGTTGGAGCTTTGCACAGAGTTAAAGCCTGTTTATCGGTATTCACACCTACAAACTCTACCCCGCCAATGGCTTCTTCCACCATTCTGTTCACTGCATTATTACCAGCTCCACCTACGCCGATTACAATAATCTTCGCAGATGACTCTGCCTCATTTGACATAATCTCTAACAATGTACTTCCTCCTTTATTTCTATACCTGATATTCAAGTCAAGTTTATTTGTATCAAGCTACATATAGATATATCATATATTTTTTTTTTGAATTAATCAACTACTAATTTTGTTTTTTTATACTTTTTTCACGAATATTCGTCATTCCCTGCATTGGGATTAGAACCTACATAGTTGCCGTCATGGTCATATTCACCAGTTCCTGTATAACTTCCGTCTTCCAGATACCCACCATGCCAGTCTCCATTGGCTGCTATACTTTCTTCGGTAGGCTTAGACCCCACATAATTCCAGTTGGCATCATACTCGCCCTCGCCAGTATAATCTCCCTCTCCGTCATATCCGCCATGCCAGTTTTCAAGGGCATAATCCAGTTCACTTTTGGGCTTTGCCCCTACATACTTGCCATTTTCGTCATATTCCCCATCACCGGTATATTCTCCATTTTCATTATAACCGCCGGTCCAGTTCTCAGCAGTTACCGGTTCTACCTCTGCTTCGAAGGTACAATTCTTTTCAGTCTCGGTAATATTCTCCATATGAAGGATCCCTTTTTGTCCGGAAAGCTTTGGCAGGATGGCAATCGCCCTTGTCATCTTGTCCTCTAGCAGCCTGTCCTCCCCAAGTATGACGGTAACATCCCCATAAATCAGACTGATCCTGGACTTATCATCAATCTGGATGTGATCCGGCACTGTGTCATTCTTCTGAAAAATAGTTGCAAGTGCTACAGCAGTATTCAGAATTGTTTTCCCTTTCAGTGGAAGCTTTTCATTCAAAACTACCTTATCTACCTGGATCCCATCAAAAAAAGGTACCTTCTCATCTCTGGTCTTCAGGCCTTCAACAAAGACTCCGTTTCTGTCAAAGTAAATATAATTATCCAGATAAGGGATGCAGCCTACTACTTTCTTTTCTTTTACACTGATACAGATGGTATCCCTGCCAGTCATAGAAACACTGTATCCTTCTACAAAAGGCATATCGCTGACCTGCTCATTTTTATGAAAAAAAGAAGCCAGCACCGTATTGCTCATGAAGGAACCCTGCAGAGCCATCTCCTTTACCTGATCCTGGGTATAATGAGTACTGCCCATAACTTCAATGGTCCTGACCCGGAAAAAGGAAAAGAAAAAGATAATGCCTGTCAGCAGCACTGCCGCCAGGGTTCCCCAGATTATTTTTTTTGTTTTTTTATCAAACACAAACGTTTCTCCGTTATCTCCAGTTCCCATAATCCATCCTTTAATATTCAAGAATGCCTTGGCTGTCTGTAGCTCTGCCCAGGCTGATCCTGGCACCTGCGCCAGCAAGATCCTGACAGATATGCTCATAGCCTCTGCTGATGAATGAATATCCACTGATCTTTGTAGTACCTTTGGCACACAAGGCAGCAATCACCAAAGCGGCACCGCCCCGAAGCTCCCTGGCAGTTACCTGCCTGCCATATAATGGATATCCACCTTCTATATAAGCTTCCCTGCCGCAGATGTTTATATGTGCTCCCATCTTCACCAGTTCTCCTGCAGCCTTATAACGATCCTCAAAAATCTGTTCCCGGATCAGGCTTTTCCCGGTCACTGTAGTCAGAACTGACATAACCTGTGATTGCAGGTCTGTAGGAAATCCAGGATAAACATCTGTCTTAAGAAGCTTTACCGGACAGTGGATGTTCTGTCCATTGACTATTAGTTTACCACTCTTCCCTTTATATTGTCCACCCATTTTGCAATATACATCCAGAAAGGCATCCAGCTCACCTTCCGGTACATTTTCCAGTGTGATCTCACTTCTTGTGGCTGCTGCGGCACAAATATAAGTTCCTGCAACGATCCGGTCCGGAGGAATCTTCATACATCCGGCTCCTAATTCATCCCTTCCCTCTATAAAAATACAGTCTGTTCCCTCTCCTGTGATCTGCGCTCCCATTGTTTTTAAATATCTGCAAAGCCAAAGAATTTCCGGTTCCCTGGCAGAATTTTTTATAATTGTATTTCCCTTTGCAAGCACAGCAGCCAGAATAGCCTGTTGTGTAGCACCCACACTTCTTTTTGGGAACAATATCTGATTTCCCCAAAGGCCTGACGGAGCAGTTCCCTGGATCACCTGATCTTTTTGGATCACAGCCCCAAGCTGTCTTAGTGCATAAAAATGCAGGTCTATAGGCCTGCTGCCAATTACGCAGCCTCCCGGATACCCAAGCTTTCCTTTACCATTCCTGGCAAGCATGGCTCCAAGCAGAATAACTGATGACCGCATACGTCCTGTATACATTTCCGGTATTTCTTCTTTGTCTGCATTTGTGCAGTCCATATATAGATCATGATCCTCCCACCAGGTAGCTGCTCCCAATGCCTGAAGGATCTTCTCCATACAAAAAACATCTGCGATCCTGGGACATGTCTTAAGAACACTTACGCCTCTGTGCAGCAGGGACGCTGCCATCATGGGAAGCGCCGCATTCTTTGATCCCTGTACAGAAATGGTTCCTTTTAATGGCTTACCACCCACGATACAGATGTAGTCATCCAAACTTTTCACTCCTAAAGAGCCTCTTACCCTTTAGTATATGTAAAGAACTGCTGTTTGTGACTGCTTACGCTAAGAGCCAGCCCCATTTCTCCCATCAGAAAAACCACAGAGGTTCCTCCATAGCTGACAAAGGGCAGTGTAATGCCTGTGTTTGGAATGGTATTTGTTACTACAGCAATATTCAGGATCACCTGAATAGCCATATGGGCCATAATCCCGGTGCAGATCAAAGTTCCTGCCAGATCCGTACACCGAGTGGCGATCACACATAGTCTCCAGATCAGCAATCCGAAAATCAAAATCAATATCAATGCCCCGGTAAGCCCCAGTTCTTCGCAAATAATAGAAAAAATCATATCATTCTGGGCTTCCGGCACAAATCCCAGTTTTTGTATACTGCTTCCCAGCCCTCTGCCAAACAGTCCTCCGCTTCCAATAGCATACAGCCCCTGAATAGTCTGAAAACCTTTTTCGTATTTTTCCGGATCCCGCCAGATAGCCAGACGTTCCAGCCGATAGCTTTCTGCTGCCAGAAACAACACGGCAACTGCCACGCCTGCAGCACCTATACCAAGAAAGCAGGCATATCTGGAGTTTGACGCAAAAATCAGCGCCACTCCGATTCCAAGGATAATAATGGCTGTGCTCAGATTATTGGAGCCCACAAGTCCTATCACCGGAAGAAGTGATACAAGGGTCCGTCCCATAAACCACAAACCAGAAGTGCTGCTTTTGGTTTGCTGGATCTGCCAAACCAAAAAAAGGATCACTGCCACTTTTGCAAACTCTGAAGGCTGAAAAGACAATGGTCCCAGATTCAGCCACCGCCTGGAACCATTGATCTCTTGTCCCACCACCAACACTGCAGCTGACAGACCTAAGGAGGCTCCATAGGCTGCCGGTGCCAGGCGGACAAAAAAGTGATAGTCCATTCCTGCAACCAGAAACATAGTCAGAAGCCCCAGGAACATAGCAAATAACTGTTTCTTAAAATAATAGGCAGAGTCGCCGAAACGTACTCTGCCATTATATTCACTGGTTGAGAAAAGCATGGTCAATCCAAAGACCGCAAGGATCAGCACCAACGTAAGTAAAATCCCGTCTGCTTCTAAATAGCCCTGTTTCTTTCCGGATGCCATAAAATCTCCTGGATCATTCTTTTATTTAAAGATATGAAACAAGCTCCTTAAATAT
Organism: Blautia sp. 1033sp1_1033st1_G9_1033SCRN_220408; assembly: GCF_040929965.1. Lineage (NCBI taxonomy): Bacteria > Bacillati > Bacillota > Clostridia > Lachnospirales > Lachnospiraceae > Blautia > Blautia sp. 1033sp1_1033st1_G9_1033SCRN_220408. The sequence goes on from NZ_JBFKZO010000007.1 coordinate 50,164, forward strand.
GTCACCTCTCTGCTCATAATTATCAAACTGCCCCCAGCTTGCACAGGCAGGTGAAAGAAGCACTGCATCACCTGGCTCTGCCTTTTGTGCACATACCTGAACCGCTTCCTTCAGGTCTTCACACAGGATGATCTGATGGAAACCATTCTTGTTTGCAGCCTCTTTGATCTTCTCCTTTGTCTGTCCGATCAGTACCAGGTACTTCACTTTACCATCAAACGCCTGGATCCATTCATCATACGTAGAACCTTTATCATAGCCGCCGCCGATCAGCAATGTTGGACGGTTCATCGCCCTGATCCCACGAATGGCAGCGTCCGGATTAGTTCCCTTGGAATCATTATAATATGCAACACCGTTTTTCTCAGTCACATATTCAATCCTGTGAGGAACTGCAGTAAACTCACACACACTCTTACGGATACTGTCAATATCTACGCCGTCATACCATGCCATAGCAACTGCTGCCATCACATTTTCAAAATTATGTTGTCCCAAAAGCTTCAGGTCTCCTGTTTTTACAACCTGGATCTCTTCTTTGTCTGTACGAAGTGTGATCATATCCCCATCCAGGTAGATACCCTTTGAAAGCTTTCTCACACTGGAGAAATAAACCACCTCCGGTACAATGTTTTCGCCAAACTTACGAAGGACCGGATCCTCATAATTCAGTACGCATACATCCTTTGGTCCCTGATTCTTAGTGATCAGCTCCTTCACCCGGATATATTCTTCCATAGTGTGATGACGGTTCAGATGATCCTCAGTAATATTCAGAATCGCACTTACATGAGGGGCAAAATCCTGGATCGTCTCCAGCTGGAAGCTGCTGATCTCAGCTACAGTAATGCTATCTTCCTTCATCATTGGCGCTTTTAATGTATAAGGTGTACCAATATTTCCAACAACAAAAACAGAAGGACGGGCATCTGCCATAATCTTGCCCAGAAGTGCAGTGGTAGTGGTTTTGCCATTAGTGCCAGTAATCGCAAGAACCTGCCCTTTTCCTGTCTGGTACGCCAGTTCTACCTCGCCCCATACCGGCAGCCCCTGTGCATAAAAGCTTTTTACAAGGGGAAGGTCAGTAGGAACCCCAGGACTAAGTACAGCCAGATCCAGACTCTTTTGTACTTCACCAGGCAGTTCTCCTGCATACACCTGCACCGGTGTATCTGCTCCGACTTTATGTATGATCTCTTCTTTGTCAATATCTGCTTTTCCATCAAAAATAACTGGGAGAGCACCTGCTTTTACAAGAAGCTGCGCAGCTCCTATCCCGCTTTTTCCTGTACCGAAAACAAGAACTTTTTTTCCTTTTAAATCCACGACTTTCTCCTCCTTAAAGCGCCAGCAGTCCGATCAGGCACATAATTGCCGTAATAATTGAAAAAACTGCTACAACTCTGGTTTCAGACCATCCGCCAAGTTCAAAATGATGGTGGATCGGGGTCATCCTGAAGATTCTCTTCCCGTGAGTTGCCTTAAAATAAGTAACCTGGATCATAACTGAAAGAACCTCTACCAGATAGATCAGGCCTACAATCAGAATAAACAAAGGCATCTGCATCATGTAAGCACAGCCTGCCACAAATCCGCCCAGTGCAAGGGAACCTGTATCTCCCATAAACACCTTCGCAGGATACACATTGTAAAGCAGAAATCCCATCAGGCCGCCCACTACCGCACAGGTAAAGGGCTCGATCCCGGACTTCAGCCCAATGGAAACAACGGTAAAAAACACTGCAACGATCAGTGTAACGCTGGAAGCCAGACCGTCAACACCGTCTGTAAAATTCACCCCGTTTACAGTACCGATCACTGCAAAGAACAGAAGAGGCACTGCCAGCCAGCCTAAGTCCAGGTAATGTCCGCTCCAGAACGGAATCCGCATAGTCAGTGAAATATCTGTATAATTTAAAATATAGAATGTAAATATCCCTGTAACAACTACCTGCAAAAGCAGCTTCTGCCATGCCAGAAGTCCATCTGACCTGCGGAGCACAACCTTCAGATAATCGTCCAGAAATCCAATCAGTCCAAAGCCTAATGTAAGAAACAGCACAGGAATGATCTTGGGATAATCCTTTACATAAAACAGAGCCGTGATCACTGTGGATACAAGAAACATCACGCCTCCCATGGTAGGTGTCCCTGCTTTCTTCAGATGGGACTGTACGCCTTCTACTCTTTCTGTCTGACCCATTTTCAGCTTTTTAAGAAAAGGGATCACAACAGGGCCTAATATTGCACTGATTCCAAAAGAAATCAGCACGGGAATCACAACTTGAAAATCCATTTCACACCTCTTATTTCTTTCGTCTTTTTTAAAGCAACTTATAGTATACGGCTTTTTCACCTATTTATCAAGACTGTAGCTGCATTCTATACCCAGATAGGGCAGAACATTCTCAAAAATCCGTCGGATCACAGGTGCGGCTATGGTGCCTCCGTAATACATTCCCTGGGGATTGTGAATAATGCAAAGTCCCAGAACAATAGGCTCTTCTGCTGGTGCAAAGCCAAGAAAAGAAGAAATATATCGGTTAGCACTTCTTGGAAGAGTCTGTGAAGTAGCTGTTTTCCCTCCAATAGAATAGCCCTCAATCTTTGCATTTTTTCCGGAGCCTTCTGATACCACCTTTTCCAGAATGTTCCGCACCCGCTTGGAGGTTTCCTCTGACAGGATCCCCTGCTCCACTGGATAAGAAAGCTCTTTGATATTTCTCCCATCCGGACTTTGTACTGCCACTGCAAAATGAGGAGTCACTCTTTTCCCACCGTTGATGATCCCACTTACCGTTGCTGCCAGCTGAATGGGCGTGATCTGAAAAGACTGTCCAAAGGACACTGTAGCCAGTTCCACATTTCCCATTTTATTTTTCTGATGCATGATGGTTCCTGCTTCACCAGGCAGATCGATCCCTGTTTTTTTCAAAAGTCCAAACTGTTTGAAATATTTGTAATAATTATCCACTCCCAGCCGCAGGCCTACTTCAATAAAAACTGGGTTGCAGGAATTTTCTGCTCCCTGAACAAAATTCTGTGAGCCATGTCCTCTACGGTTGGCACAGTGGATCCTTCGGTCATCTACCAGCTTATATCCCGGGCAATAAAAGGAATCTTCTTCTGTAACGACTCCTTCCTCCAGTCCGGCTGCCATTGTAATGATCTTAAAGGTAGAACCAGGTTCATAAGTATCATTCATGCATGGATTTCTCCACATCTGGTTCAACAGATCCTGCTTTTCCTGCTGGCTAAGGTCAGATGCATCCTGTTCCGTATTCAGTTCAAAAGGCTGGTTCAAATCAAATTCCGGCACATTTACACAGGCATAGATTTCACCGTTCTGAGGATTCATCAAAAGGATGGAGACCCTGTCCGCCTTTTTTTCCTCCATCACCTTTTGTGCCGCCTGCTGCACATATTCCTGGATGCTGGCATCCAGACTGATCCGAAGATCCTGCCCTGCCACCGGTTCCTTTCTTTTTTCTCCTTTATCTGTAAGTTCCACTCCCCTGGCATCTGTAACCGTCAGAATTTTCCCATTTTCTCCCCTTAATACATCCTCATATTTTACTTCCAGCCCGATGATTCCCTGATTGTCCCCACCTGTAAAGCCAAGTACTTTGGAAGCCAGATCTCCATAGGGGTACCACCGTTTGTAATCCTCATCCACCTTCACTCCTTCCAGCTGGCACTCACGGATCTGATCCCCTGTTTCCTTGTCAACATTTGTACGGATCCTTTCTATAGAAGAAACCTTTTCCACTTGTTTCCGTACCTGACCAGGATCCATGGAAAGCTTTTCTGCCAGTACCCGGATCACCTTTTCCGGTTCTTTGATCTGACTGTGGATCACAGAAATGGTACACACTGTCCGGTTATCTGCCAGTACCTTTCCAGCTGCATCCAGGATCTTTCCCCTTTCTGTCTTAATATCCCGTTCTCTTTCATGAAGCTCCTCTGCTTTCCTGTAATAATGATCTGACTGAAAGCCCATTAGACACACCAGACGTATCATCAGTCCAAGCAACAGAATACTGCAGATGGCAAGGATCATCCACACTTTTTTCCTGTGAAAAGTCAGACTTTTTTTCACAAATATCCTTTCCGGGTTTTCCCTGTTCTATTGTAACCACTATATCCGCACATAGAAAAACCCTGCCAGAACTGTCATATTAATATATGAACTGTCCTTGCAGGGTTATCACTTTTCTTATTCCAGACCAGCCTCTTCGTTGGTCAGTCCTTCGCTTTCCATGTCATTGTCCTGTGCAGTCTTAGAATCTCCGTCAAGAGGCGCCGGAATGCTTGTATCTGATACAGCTTCCTGCAAACCACTGCCATCACCTGCTCCATCAAGATTATCTGACTTAATGTATTCTCCATTCTCATCAATCTGATAGCTTCCATCTGCATTGAGAAGATAACCATTTTCATCGATACGGTTGCCATCCCAGTCGATCAGATTACCATTACCGTCCACAAGATTGCCATTTTCATCCAGAGAACTTTCTGTATTATTTGAAAGATATCCCTGAAAGCCTTCCCACAGTTCTGTAACCGGTGTTTCTCCATCAGAAGTCTCATCCGGTGCTACGTTCAGATAAGGAAGAAGCTCGGAAAGAATTCCCTGTGCAATATACTGTGCATAGGTACTGGTTGCCTGATCCTCTGCGTTTGGCTCATCCACAACCACGTAGATCACAACCGCAGGATCATCCACAGGGGCGAATCCTATAAAGGAAACCAGGTACTTCTTATTTCCACGGGGAAACTTCTCTGCTGTACCTGTCTTACCACCGGAACTGTAGCCCTGAACCCTTGATGTCTGACTGGTACCACGAAGCACACTCTGGTGCATATAGCTGCGGATATCTGTAGAAATATTAGAGGAAATGGTCTGTTTCATTAGAACCGGGTTCACGGTTTTTATCACACTTCCATTGCTGTCCTTGATCTTTGTCACAAGATGAGGCTGATAATAATATCCACCATTCACAACGGAGCACATAGCATTGATCTCCTGAAGCATGGTACAGGTAAATCCTTGTCCGAATGCAGAGCAGGCAAGTTCAGTCTCGCCCATCGTATCTGTAGTATGGATAATACCTGTTCCTTCGTTTGGCAGGTCAATGCCTGTCCTGGATCCAAAATTAAATACACTTTGTGCTTTGATAAACTGCTCACTGCCCATAGCTGCAGCGATCTGCATCATACCGTCATTACAGGAGTTTGCAATAACATCTGCCAGCGTCTCTGTACCGTGGGCATTCGGCCATACCGCACACTTAATAAAAGTATCTGTACCAAAGGCCTGGCCTCCATCACATATAAAAGTATCCGAAGTGCTGATCTTGCCTTTTTCCAGTGCTGAAGCCATAACTATAGGCTTTATAACAGAACCGGGCTCATAAGCATCTGTTACGCAGAAATTACTCCACATGGCATTTAATGCCTCTACCGTCTCTTCATCATTCATTCCTTTGATCTCGTCCTTGGTATAAAGCTGGGAAAGATCTCTGGGCTCGTTCAGATCATACCGGTCTCCACCGTCCATGGCAAGGATTTCTCCGTTGGAAGGATCTTCCACGATCACGCCTACATTCTTTGCTCCCATCCGTTCATTGAAAGCATTCACATATTTTTCCACGATCTGCTGTGCTCCCATGTCCAGACTAAGATCCAAACTGTTGCCATTGCTAGGCTCAATAATGGTTTGTTCCACATCGGAGCTGCTATTAAAATAGCCATATTGACGGCCGTCTACCCCATTCAGGGTACTGTTGTAGTAGCCCTCGATGCCGCTGTCTGCCACATCCCTTTCCAATGTAAATCCAATAGTATCGCAGGCAGATTCATTATATGGATAAATTCTCAGATAATCCTCTTCAAACCATACGCCCTGTACATTATTTTTTTCCTGGATCTGCTCTTTCGAAAGATCACTTTCCTCAGGAATGGATTTGTAGTCCTCAAAAGCCTTTTTATCATCCATGGAAATCTGCTTCTTAATGATCTGATACTGGCTGTTCTTGGTACTTTCTGCTGTAAGACGGGTACGGATCTCTCCCTCTTCAATCCCAAGCACGCTGGTCAGTGCACGAACGGTGGGTTCCACATAATCCTCATTTTCATTTACTGCCTTGCAATCCAGGATCACATTGTAAACCTTATTACTGGTAGCCAGGATATTCCCGTTCCGGTCGTAGATATCTCCTCGCTTTGCAGGCATCACCCTGCTTTCATATTTTTGCTGTGCCTGGCTTAGTACCTGTTTTTTGTATTTGTTCCCGCTTGTTGCATTAATGTATGTGATTCTCATTGCTAATGCAAAAAAAGCTCCTATCACTATTGCAAACAGTAATATCAGCTTCTTCCGCATAACATAATTAATTTTTTTCTCTGGCCTTTTTTTCCTTCTTTTGTCCATGCTGCTCAATAGATCACCTGCCTTGCTTTCTAATCAGTTGGATACCAGTACAGCGAATATTAAGTAACCACCATATTGACTTGTCTTAATTTTCACTGTACTAGGAAGCGCCTGTTAAGGCACATCCTGATATTGCCGTACATAGCTTCCCCCCTCAACACTATAAGTCATCACCTGATCATCAGACGGATTTTTCATTCCAAGTCGTCCGATGGCAATCTTCTTGATCTTATCCAGGTCTACATTGGAAGTAACCTCACTGTAGTAAGCATCATTATCCTCTTTCAACTGAGCCAGTTCTGATTCCAGAGATGCTACCTGACTGATCTTCCTTGTATAATCTGACTTCAGCCTCAGATAATTGATACAGCAAAACAGGACTGCTGTGGATACAACCGCAATGAAAACAACAAACTTCCGGTTCATGCTCATTGCTTTTGCCCTGTTCTTCTTTGCCTCTTTACTAAGTGTACGCTGCCTTTCCTGAGTTCGGGGGCTTGCTGCCACTTTGGCAGGCTGCCTTGCAGGACACTGTGCCGGAGGATAATATCTCCGCTCTGGCACTTCCTGAAGCTTGCGTGCTGCACTTCCGTCTATATATACCCCTCTGGGATTTCTGGCGCTATTCATATTTCTTCTTGCTGTAGTAGGTCTGTTTGCCGCCATTTTATTTCCCCTCTAACTTACTGTCTGACTAACTTCTGCTTCGCTCAAAAATCCGCAGCTTTGCACTTTTGGAACGTGGATTCTCTTCCATCTCTTCCTCACTTGGAAGAATAGGCTTTCTTGTGATCACTTGTCCCTTTGATTTTTTTCCACATACACATACCGGAAAATCCGGTGGACATGTACATGGATTTTCATTCTTTCTGAATATGGTCTTAACGATCCTGTCTTCCAGAGAATGGAAGGTGATAATGCAGATCCTTCCTCCATCATTCAGAAGATCGATCATACCATCCAGAGAATCTCTCAATACATCCAGTTCTTTATTCAGTTCTATACGAATCGCCTGGAAAGTACGCTTGGCAGGATGGCCTCCTGTTGCCTGTATCTTCATGGGAATCGCTCCGCGGATAATCTCCGTCAGTTCCCCAGTTGTGGCGATAGGCTTCTTTTCCCTTGCTGCCACAATATGCTTTGCAATATTCTTTGCAAATTTATCTTCCCCGTAGTCTCTGATGATACGGTAAAGTTCTTTTTCTTCATAACCGTTGACGATGTCTGATGCGGTCTGGCTCTGCCTCTGATCCATTCTCATGTCCAGTGGAGCATCTACCCTGTAGGTAAATCCTCGCTCTTCATTGTCCAGCTGATAAGAGGATACTCCAAGATCCAGCAGGATTCCGTCTACCCCGTAAATTCCCCGGGCAGAAAGTTCCTGTCCCATGTAACAATAATTGCTGCGAATGATTGTCGCCTGTTTGTAGGCGCCCAGCCTTTCACTCGCAGCAATTATTGCATCTTGGTCTTGATCTATACCAATAAATCTCCCCTTGGCAGAAAGTTTTTCACATACCCTGCAGGCATGTCCCGCACCTCCTAAAGTCCCATCCACATAGGTTCCATCAGGCTTTACCCTTAAACCGTCAACAGCCTCTTCCAGTAATACAGATTTGTGTTTGAATTCCATTTCCGTCTCCTGTTGGATTTGTCCTTAGAACTGCCTTATATAACGATTCCCATTTCCTGCATGCCTTCTGCAATGCTGTCCATGTCGTCATAATTGCAGTTTTCATTCCATTTTTCTTTGCTCCAGACTTCAATCCTGTTAAGATTTCCAGTCAGAACCACATCTTTATCCAGACCAGCAAACTCCCTTAAGGTCTGTGGTACAAGGATTCTCCCCTGCTTGTCCAGCTCACATGTGGTGGCTCCTGCCACAAAGAATCTTGAAAAGGTTCTTGCGTTCTTGTTCGTAAGTGGTAATGCTCTGAGTTTTGTTTCAAAGGCTTCCCATTCATCCATAGGATATATAGAAAGACAACCATCCAGTCCCTTGGTCAGAACAAACTCTTCCCCTAAGAGTTCTCTGAACTTAGAAGGGATAATCAGCCGCCCCTTCGCATCGATTGTGTGGTTGTATTCTCCCATGAACATATTTACTCACCTACTCTCGGGAAATACGAGTCTCCCCTTCGTATTTCCGGGATGCGGATGGAACTGTCTGCCACATTGTCCCCATTCGCCTCCACTATTCTCCACTTTCTACCACTTATGGGTTTATTCTAAACCATTTAGATGAAAAACGCAAGTAGGAATCCTTATTTTTTAGCTGGACCACCTGTAAAATATTTCCATGCAACAGAAAAAAAGTGGGTACTCTCCACATTCCTGTGAACAGTTACCCACTCTATGATCATTCTATTTCTTCAGCCAGCATGGCTGCATTCATGAACCTGTCAAGCTTCCGGCTCATTTCCAGATTCTTCAGCAGATCCTGACGGCACCGGATCTGTCTGTCCAGCTTCTTTTGCAGCTTCTGCATCCGGATCTTCAGGATTCTCTTTCGTATGCGTCTCAGATAAGAGGTCATCCGCTTCCAGGGAATCATGTCCTTCTGCTTCCCGGGCAGCTTTTTCTTCTGCTTCATAATCTTCCTCTCTTCTACGTTTTTTTACTTTTGCACGTTTCTTCGCCATTGTCCTGCGTACCATTCCCATGATCCCACATAATACAAACAGTATCACAGAGATCACCATGGAAACAGAAATACCTGTCCCTGGTATCACCAGCTTGTCTGTACGGATCCACTCCAGCAGAAATCTCCCCAGTCCGTAACCCGTAAGATATCTAAGAAAAATCTCCCCCTGGAAGCTTTTTCTCCTCTTCCACACAAGGAGAAGAAGGAACAACACCAGGCACCATGCGCTTTCGTAAAAAAAGGCAGGATGTACCTGAACAAAGGAAACTCCGTTTACAGTCACAAGATTTTCCCGCATAGCCGCACTGACCTGGCTGCTTCGTACTGAAGATAAAGGAAGCTGCATGGCAAGAACCGAATTGGTATATTCCCCAAAGGATTCCCTGTTAAAAAAATCTCCCCATCTTCCTATTATCTGTGCCACTACCAGTCCCATACATGCAGTATCTGCCATTTTCATAAAGGAAAGCCTGCGTATTCCACAGTAAATAGCAGCCCCCAGCATGCCGCCTAACAAACCGCCGTAAAAAGCCATTCCTCCATTCCGGATATTAAAGATCTCCAGAATATTGTCTTTATAAAGATCCCAGGAAAATCCCACATAAAAAAGCCGGGCACCTATCAGGCCAAAGATCACAGCTGTGATCATCATTCCAACGTAAGCATCCTGATTTTCATTTCTGCGTTTTGCTTCAAGAACAATAAAAGCAAGTCCTGCAAGCATCCCCAATGCAAGGAGCATCCCTCCGAAGGTGATCTCAAAGCCGAATATCCGTACAGATCTGCCCACATATCCAAGTTCCACCCCAAGATTAGGAAAACGAATCATCATATCCATATATCACCGTTTTATACGTTGAACCTGAATAAGATCACATCTCCATCCTGCACAACGTAATCCTTTCCTTCCATGCGAACCAGGCCCTTTTCTCTGGCTCCTGCGTAAGATCCACAGTCCAGAAGATCCTGATAATTTACTACCTCCGCTTTAATAAATCCTCTTTCAAAATCAGAATGGATCTTTCCTGCTGCCTGAGGTGCCTTTGTACCGATCTTAATTGTCCATGCACGTGTTTCATCCTCTCCGGATGTAAGGAAACTCATCAGACCAAGAAGATGATAGCTTGCACGGACAAGCTTCTCAAGTCCTGATTCTTTCAGCCCCAGATCTTCCAGGAACATTTTCTTCTCATCATCATCCAGTTCAGAAATCTCTTCCTCGATCTGTGCACAGATCACAAATACTCCACTGTTCTGTTCTTTTGCGTATTCACGCACCTCTGCCACATATTTATTGGACTCACCGTCATCTGCCAGATCATCCTCAGCCACGTTAGCAGCATAGATCACAGGCTTCCATGTAAGAAGGTTGTATGTACCCATCCATCCCTCTTCATCCTCATTGTCCAGTTCCATAGTGATGGCCATCTTGCCGTCCTCCAGATGCTTCTTGATCTTCTGAAGGAAATCCAGTTCCTTAGCTGCTTCTTTATCCATACGTGCAGTCTTTGTAACCTTTGCGATCCTGCGCTCCAGGATCTCCAGATCAGAGAAGATCAGCTCCAGGTTGATGGTCTCAATATCACGAAGCGGATCAATACTTCCATCTACGTGGATCACATTAGAGTCTTCAAAGCAGCGTACCACATGTACAATGGCATCTACTTCACGAATATTGGCCAGGAACTGGTTGCCAAGTCCCTCTCCTTTGGATGCTCCCTTTACAAGGCCTGCTATATCCACAAATTCGATCACTGCCGGTGTTACCTTCTTGGAATGATAAAAATCTCCTAAAAGCTTCAGTCTTTCATCCGGCACTGTTACAACTCCCACATTGGGGTCAATGGTGCAGAATGGGTAGTTAGCTGATTCTGCCCCTGCTTTCGTCAGGGAATTAAACAATGTACTTTTGCCTACATTGGGCAGGCCTACGATTCCTAGTTTCATATATCTTTACATCTCCTTTGTTTTTGTTATATTTACAAGGTTTTTCGGGTTCCCTTTCGGTGGAACTACACCATTTTTACACCATTTTCTCATTTAACTATATAGGGTTTTATATCAGGATACCCGATTCCTTTCAAATTGCCTTACAGCTAGATCAAGGGATTCATCTGTTACATGGACATACCTATCCATTGTGGTTTTAATACTTGCATGACCAAGAAGGCTTTGCAAAACCTTTGGCTGCATACCACTCTCAATAGCCCTTGTTGCATAAGTATGACGCAATGCGTGCATACAGAAACGATCGATCCCGGCTTCATCACAGAGCTTATACAGATGGGTATCGTAAGAGCTGTTTTTTGCAGGCTCCCCCGTTCTCCAGTTAATAAAGACAAGATCGTGCATAACCAGACGAGCAGTAGTACCTGTACGCCTGTCAATATACTCCAGTGTTTGCGAGAGTAATGGAGACTCCTTTCTATCAGTACGGCTATCATATATCGTCTTCAGGATTTCATAAGCTTTATCCGTCAAAGGTATTGTACGATAGCTGTTCTGCGTTTTAGGAGGCCCAGCACGCCAAAAATGCTGTCCATGTCTGTATTCCAGTGTCTTATTTACGGTGAGTGTCTTCTTATTAAAATCAATCGCATCCCAAGTCAAGCCAATCATCTCACCAGTCCGCAATCCCGTTTCAAGAATCAACGCATACTGGTTATAATTATGAGATCGTTTAGCCACTTCGAGAAACTTCTTTTGATCTTCTCGTGTAAGAAAACGAATATCATCTTTTGCCCTGACTGGTTTCGTATATCGGACACCATCCATCGGATGTTTGGAAATCATGCCATTCATCAATGCAGCTTTGAACATTGTGCCCATAGTAATGTATGTCTGTCGAATCGTAGAACCAGCATAATCCGCATCCATTTGAATTAACACTTTCTTACAGTGCATAGGCCGTACATTGGATAAAAGCATTCTCCCAATTACCGGCTGGATATTATTAACATATCGTTCACGATAATTTCTGAGCGTGTTAGGTGCCAAATCCCCTACAATATTTTCAATCCAAAAATCGAACCATTCATCGACTATTGTATCAGTTGGCACAAACACCTCTTCATGCTTATCCGCATATTTTGCTTCTTCAATCCAATTTCTCGCTTCTGGAATAGTACGAAAATACTTTTCGTGTCTTTTTCCCGATTTATCTACAAATCTCGCGCAATACAACCCGTCCTTTCTTTGGCAGATTCCTTTGCCACATTCTTTGCCTTTGAGATTTTTTCCCATGTGAAACTCCTTTCCCACAGGCGGGAAAGGTTCCACTGCAACACTCAGATTATATCACAGTGGCCCTAAACCCTCAAGAGTATAGCTCATCAGATTACAAGTTTCTGACTGATGTACTCTTCAAATTCTTTACGTTTTACTAATTTTTTTGTACCTACAAATAAAACGAACGGACAGCCTGGTGCACGCAACATACTATCAATCTTGTTTATTCCAATATTGCTGTACTCAGCTGCCTCCTTCGCTGTTAATGTCATCTTCAAATGAATGGGAACTTTCCCGTCATAATATTCCATAGACCCACTACCTCCTCTCCGCCGACATCAAGCTACTAGCATTATAGAAACTAAAATTTCAGAGACAACATATAGCGACGGCTGTTTCCGTTGTACATTCGATAAACCTGATACATATATTTTTTGTACCCAGCCATATTCACACCAAGTGAACGGCCTTCCCTGTAAATGGTAAGCGGATCGTACCGGCGCAGCTGTTCAACCAGGCGCTTAGAGCTATATTCATCGTGATAGAGATCCACGAAGAACACCACACCAAGCAAAATCTCAAAACGAAGAGAATCCGGAGCGCCGTCCCATGCATTGACAATGTGCTGCATTCCTTCCTTATAAATTTTTTCGCCCACCTTCTTGTAGATGGAATAGGCAGTGCCCACGCAGCCAATCCGGTACTTGCCTCTGTCCTGGTTGTAGTCCAGCCGCAAGCCCACCTCCTCCGTAGCTTTCAGAAACGCCACCGCATCCGGATCATTGCCGTAGATCAGCGCCCGCATTTTCGCACCGGCGGTGAGCTGAGCGGAAACACCAGTCTGCTGGGCAAACAAAATAGCCTCATCCAGTTCGGAGAGACCATAAAATACTTTGCAGCGGATGGGCAAGTCCTGACCACCATTGCGGAGCTTTCTGGCGGCAATGGTATGCTGACCGTCAAAAACATAATAGTGACCGTCACGGAAGCTGACTTTCGGATCATTGGCGATATGCTCATCAAATTCTGCCGCGATCTTGCGGACACGGTTGGGATTCAGTTCCCGCTGGTAAGCGTTACGAGGGACTTCCAAATTCTTGCTGTAGATCATCATCTCGTCAAAGGGGCAGTTAATCAGGTTCTTCATGTTGGTTCCTCCTGTTCGATTTTGTGAATAAATTGAATGGCTTCTTTTAATATTTTCAGTACCTTGCGGCGGTACGATTTCTTATTTAAAAGTCCCGGATAGCTTTCAAAGCAGCGGAGACATCGGCGAATCATGGTAGATACCGCGTCCTCCAGTTCGTAGAACATGGTGCTTTCATCAGCAAGTTCTTCCGCAGTTTCCATACCGGAAGAAATCGCAAGGATTTTTTTGATTTCTGTCATGGGGCGGGTGAAAAGCTCTGGCTCTTCCAGATCTTCCTCTAGCTGAGCTTCATCAGCAGTGATCGATGAAGGCTCAATCTCTGTCGGTATTTGTTTTTGAACTGGGGCTGGTGCTTTACCTGGCAGCTGCTTTGGCTGACGCAGCTTTTCAACCAAAGCGGGACGTTTATCCGGCTCAGCTTTGGCTATGGCAGCAACTGCAGTATCCGTAGGCTTAATGGAGCCAGAAAGTAATTCCTGTTTAATACCTGGTGCTATTTCATCTGCAGCATCCACCCCCATTGCGTATCGTTCAGCGCGACGAACATAACTTTCGCTGATGTTATTTTCTCGTGCAATTCGATCACGAGTTCGTTCCGGCTTGTAGTCGGGGTCATTTTGACCCCGACTACTTTCGCACGCTAAGGTAAAACGATTTCCATGGAAACTAGCAGTTATTTTTTCCGCCTCATACCGCTGTCCAATCAGATATTTCTTCTGCTGTGGCGTAAGATTCCGGCGTCCGAGCTGGTTACAGCAAATCCAAGCAATGGCGGCATAGCGGTCAGGAAACTCCTTTTCAAAGACTGTGTATTTGATTTCCGGATGTGCTTGAATGATACGAAAGCGATTATGGCCATCTACGATGCAGCCGTTCCAGACAATCAACGGATTCAGCACAACGCCGTCCTGAAGAATGTTTTCTTCCAACAGCTGGTATTCTTCCTCAGTCAGAGGTGGAATTTTAGACTCAAACTCTGGGTCAATCCGCAGTGCTTCAGCCATTTCATCACCCCCGTTCCGCTGCCGATGTTACATAGTAGTCATAACCCATACGAATCTGGCAGTAAGTGCAGATTTCCTTTACTGTCTGCCTGTAATTTGCCCGCCGGATACGATAAGTCCCTGTGATCTCAAAGTTCTCCCGGCAAATAGGGCAAAGACAGATTAGGGAAGCCCTGTCATTTCCTTGCCGGGTCAGGCGCGTCATACACCGTCCTGGGAAAGCCCCAGGCTGGCACATACCGCTTTATCAATCAGTTCCATCTGAGCTTTGGTCAGCCGCCCAGCGTAGCCACGCAGACGGTGCTTATCAATCACCCGCAGTTGCTCCAACATGAACAACGATTCTCCGTCATATTTCATTCCGGGAATCTTGCTCAGAACAACGTGTGTCGGCAGATATGGCTTTTTGTCTGCCTGCTTTGTAGCAGGTGTGACGATCAATGTAGGTGAATAGAAGTTGCCTACGTCATTCTGCAGGATCAGCACAGGGCGGATACCACCGTGCTCACAGCCGTAGGCGGGATTTAAGTTGGCGAAGTATATCTCTCCGCGATGATATTGTTTGAAATCTCGATCCATTGTGTGTACTCCTTTCTTGTGGGTATGTTAAAGGAGCCAGAACACGGGAATAACCTTCCCGGTCATGGCTCCCGAAAATTTCTTAAGCGGTTATTTTCTCACATTTGTCCTCGACACCCCTGAGAAGCGGGAAATCATCAGGCGGCAGCTTGCTGGGCTGCTCCATAGGCATCTAACCTCCCCGCCTTCCTCGTGGCCGGGCTGCGAATTACAGAAGTATCATTATCCCTGTATGCCGTCCTGGCCCTGCCGGTTGCAATCCGGTATTTGTGGCAAGTATGGTTCGCTCATCTCCAGGTGGAGAGTCGTGGCGTACTGCCTGTCCGGCTCTGACATACGGTAAAGTACCCGATGAATGGTTATTCAGTTTTCAAGGTTCACAGCCAGTTTCTCTGGCTGTGATTAAATTGTAGATGAATCCGAATTGTTTCCAGAGTGACTCGTTGTCACGGTACTGGTCGAGTTTGTCACGGTAGATTAAAGAGAAGCCTTCAGCTGCCCAATTTGACCCATTATGTTTTCCAGTTCTCGCTGAATACGCTCCGTGTCTGAATATTTCACTCGTCCAAGGATCAGATAGTCCAGAGATATGTCAAATGTAATAGCAAGTTCAATCAGCAGGTCGAGTGAACCACCGCGTCTTCCGTTTTCCAGCGCCCTGTAATGATCCAGACTAATGTTCAGCTTGTCGGCCATCTGTTGCTGGGTCTTGCCACATTCCAAGCGCAGTTTTGAGATTCTCATTCCACATTCCATCGGATCGTAATACATAATTTTCCCTTTCCGCCCGTGCGAAAAGCGACAAAGGATACAAACTCCGCAGCGGTTTCCCATCTCACAGCCTGAAAATGAGCGCAAAAAGAGAAGGGTACCGATACCGCACTTCCCTAAAACTGGATCAGTGCAATATTTGTATCCTCAGCCCTTAATGCATATCAGGCTTTCGATATTTTTTAAAAGCCCTGACGGAAAACAAAAGAAGGCCGCCGACAGAGCCGGACTCCAAAATTGGAATCCAATTCTGCCAGCGGCCTCTCATGTAATGTCTGGTTAAACCTCTGGAACTGTTAAGGTATGTGACCTGGAGCAGGATTTACACAGCCTGTTTCATCTCAACCTGTCCGTCGTTATACCTGTGTATTCATTTTTTGTCAGAGACTGGCGAGCCGCCCAGTCTCATTGACTTCACCTTTGGGGGCGTAGATGTCAATTCGGTCATGCCGACGCCCCATTACTTTTCTGACCATTACTGCATGGCATTTTGAGCATTCCACCTTGATCGTGCCGCTGGAATTCTTATATCCAACGGAGATTTCACCGCAATTTGGACAATGCCATGAGAATGGTCGCCAAATTTCTTTTTCCTGCATAAGTCCATCCTCCCTCCATGGCCTTGTCACTTTGTTGACGTCAAAAATTTCTCTGCCAGCTCCCTGCCGGTATAAACAGGGATTGGCTTCGTCTTAGCATATGCCAGTATCTGCACTGCCTGATGGCAATGCTCGCACTCCATCCAGCCATCCGTTTCCTCCAGATAGAGATTATGGTTCAGCTCCCCGCAGATTGGGCAGCGCACATCGTAGGTTTCCATTGTCAGAACACATCCTTTCCTGATTTATCGTAAAGGCCAGTGTTACAGGGCCTTGATGACGTGTTTTGCCACGCCCTGTACAATGAGCTGCTTCACTCGAATTTCTTTGTCCGGATACTTTGTTTGATTCGCATATCGAAGAATCACATCTCCGTTTTCCTCATCAATTCCACCAAAGATTTTCAGAGTGTTCTCATTGTCCTCATCCAGCGCGACGACAATATCGCCGACCGCCGCTGTATCTTGTATTCTGATAACGATCAGATCTTCATCCTCGATGCCCGCATCTACCATGGAGTCGCCTTTAGCGCGGAGAATATAAAATTTCCCTTCTCCGAAAATGGATTTGGGAAGGCTTACATATTCCTCTACACTTTCCTCTTCACGCTCCGGGTCACCACAGCGGATACTGCCAACCACCGGTGCGGAAAAATACCCGGAGGTACATTTGCCGACCTGCTTTGTCACAATGGTTTTGCCATCATAGGAAAGCATACCGCGCTCATTCATGGCGACAAGGTAGCGATAGGAAGTCGCCTTTGACACGCCGACGCCTTGTGCAATCTCATTTACAGACGGAGAGGCGTGGTGTTCACGGTAATACTGGTCAACAAAGGTACAGATTGCATTCATCACTTCCGGGTTCTTGCTTCTCATGGTCATTCCTCACATTCTAAATGAAACGGCTCGTTTCAGATATTTATATTATAGCGAACATCTGTTCTTCTTGCAAGGGATATTTTGCCAGAAAAATGAGATGTCGCCAGTTGGTGACATCTCGTGCGAAATATCATTGCTTATTCGATTTCCTCCCATGGTTCTAATCCCATTTCCTCCCAGGTCACACCATAGGGAGCGCCGCCGGAAGTATAACCGGCAATAAAGAAAAAGGTATCATCCTGTTCGGGAAGAGGAATTTCTTGTGGCTTTTGCCGTCTGTGTCCTTTTGTTTTACGCTGTTTCGCCTTTGATGTGCCCATTGAGTCAGCAGATGGTTCTTTTTTCGTTTTGGGAAGCAAGTGCTGTGGCAAACCGGATTCTTGTAGTCGCTGCAGAATATGTGGACATTTTTTTTGGTATTCATTCAACACTTCGCCATAAGGAATCCAGAATCCACGCCCCTGAATACGACAGTATACCCGCTCAGCAATTTGAACAACTTCATTATCATCCGGTGGTTGCTTCTTTTCCTGCAGAAACCGATCGGTTTCCCGATACATCAAATCGGAGATACGGGCTTTTTGCTTCTGCTTTAGTTCCTTATATTTCTTATTTGGATTGTTCATTCGTTGTCGGTTCATACAGTTACCGTCTCCATTAACTCTGAAACAGACTCATTCCAGCGCAGCCCTCGCCATCCGATGATATTCATCCAGTACGAAAGCAGGGCTTTCTATCTTCATTCTGCCGCACCAACCAAAGACCCAGCGGTAAAAAGTTGGGCTGGTACAAACCAATACTCTTGCTCTGAAATGATTGTCATCTACAGTTTCCGTCTCTACATCCAGACCAAAGTGATCTATCAGATGTTTCATCAGACTGTTTTCACAAAGCAGCGATACTTCAATCGGTTCCTCCGTATCGTACATCCGAAAGACCTCGCGCGAATAATTTGCCAGATTCAGGCTGTCTGGTGCCGATGTCGCTGCCTCATCAAGAATTTCCGGCTGTCTGCTGATCCGATCTACCCGGAAGGTATTGATTTGATTCCGGCCATGATTCATACCCAGGACATAGTAGAAGTCACCATCCCATATCAGCGCATAGGGGCTGAGAACATACGGTAATCCTTCATTCTTCAGCACACGCTCTTTTTGAGTATTGTAATCCGTATAGTAGAATGAAATCCGTTTACCTTCGTTAATCGCATCATTGATTGCTTCGACAATGTAGTAGCTCTTTTCGTTGTCCGATTTAACACGTCCGGTCACATATAGATTGCGCTTGAGTTTCGCCGCATTGGCTTCACTGGTAAGTGCCATCAGTTTAGAAATCAGCGTCTGGCTTTTGCCTACGGAGATAAACTTTGAAGACTGCACCGCATCAATCAGCAATTTCACTTCTGGCAGTTCAAACAGACGGTCATTGAGATAATATTTCTTTTCGCGGGAACGAATCTCCATCACTTCAAGGCCACCGGCATTCAGCAGTTCTATGTATTTAGGGATGGTTGTCCGGTGCAGTTTGATTTGATGATAAGTTTCCATCATGTCAATCAGTTCTTTGGTGGAGACAGGATGATCGACATCGGAGTGACGGAGTAATATCTGGTACAGATATAAAACTCTTAGCTGGTGATCAGTTTCCATAGATATTTACGTCCTTTAATTTTTAATTGAGTTCTGCCATGAGTTTCTCCCGATACGAGCAGTCCAGAACACATCGGTGAAACTCTAAAAAACGTCGGGAATCAAACAGCGCTTCTCCAAGTTTGTATAAGCTGCTTTCCTTAAATTTCAACGGCGTATCACCTTCAACATTAAAAATTGCCCATTGCAGTGCGGCGGATGCTGCATCCGATTGTAATGCTGTCGGGACGAGAGCTTCCGCCATTCGAGCAACAACATGATTCCCGAACTGAGACTGAATCTGTTCTGCTGGACAATCCTCATATTCCGTTTCAAATGACAGGCCTGTATCTATTTTATCATAACTGTCTGGTGACTGCTTCTCCAATGTTATATAAATGTCGCCTTTTCCTGTCGTAATATCAATATGCTCAGAAAGTTCTAATTCAAACTCTACTTGATTAAGTTCAGCCTGAAAAACAAACATTTGGACGATGCAGGCACTTATCGTTCCATCATCTTCCTCCGATGATAAGAAAGACAATGGATTGTACTCAACACATTCCCATATAGCTGGGTTCTTTTGTGTGAGCGTCAATAAGCTGTTTAATAAGTAATTCTGTTCTTCATCAATAAAATCTGGTTTATTTAACATTAGGTTGCGCCTCCTATCTTTTTAATTCAATACTTACATTGCCTTCTGAATCTATAACGAGATGCATAGGGCGGATATATTTATCATAGAACTGACGTTTTTCAGCTTCGGTCATGGTAAGCCGGGTAATGCGCAGAGCTTCTGCAAACATATCGTTTACATTTAAGTGAATCGAATGATCCAAATACCGGTACATCTCTTTGAACAAGGCACTCATTTTTATACCATCTGCATTCCCTGAATAAAAATCATCAATATAGCAATAAAAAATACCTGATTCTGCAAGGGCTTGCTTCATTGCATGGCTGCATTTTTCTCTTTCTACCATAACGAGAAAGCGGGCTTCTGGAAGTGAAGAAATCAATCCCCAGTAATCGGAATCGCTGGATACAATAATAAAGGAATCTACATGATTTTGATAGTGTTCCTGACAGGCCCTTGCCGTCAATTTAATGTCAACCAGAGATTTGTTTTGCTTCACACGTTCTGTCAAAATATGCTCTACAGAAATCTTTGTAAAGTTATCCAAAATCCTCCAGGCCGATGCTGTATGTATATCGTCAAACAAAAGGATTCTCGATATTTTTGCTGTATTCCTATAATCTAAGCCTTTCAAGGTAGCACACAGTTTATATGGATCGGAGTTTTCACAATCAACAACGATAACTGCTTGTGTACTGTCACCAATAAACTCCTGAATACTTCCTTTTACATAAGTGCTTACATCTGAAACCCGGTTGTACTCGGTAAACGTGTCTCCATGCCATCGATACAAAAGAGTGACAAATTTCTTGTCATTATACAAGATATTTCCCTCATTTGACGGATTCCAGTTCATATACATCTGGTAAGGATAATCTTGCTTGTGCTGATAGTAGAGCGTTGCGGCGTTTTTTGTACCTGTTTCGGTAAAGCCATCTGGCATAATAAACAGATCCTGGATATATTTCCAGTTAAGCCATAGCGGGAAGAAGGGCTTACAGTTATTGATTCTATTTGAAATAATGCGGTTAAGCTCGATAATGTGCTGAAACAGCTTCGTACTTGATTTTTTGACGAAGTAAATCCCCTCTGACTCCAAATAGCGCATACTTTCCGCCGGGACGTATTCCGGCATCGATAGAATGGATAGATATTCTGTCTTCATTTTCCGGTTGATTGCCCGATAGTTTCTCTGTATGCTCGTCCGGATAATGGATAGATGGCGAATAATTCTGGTACTCTTTTCGTTGTCCATCTGAGCAAACACTTCTTGTTCCGGTGGCTCATGTATATTCTCAAAGATTCGCTTCGGCACCCCTATCAGATAAGCAATTTTTGAAACAAGTTCATGGGTGCTGTCCTGGTAAATCTTTTTTTCGGTTGATTGCATAATGAAGTTGGACACCTAACAAAAAAATCCATAGTGATTTTCCAGCATGGTAGAATGAAGTTCCTACACAACATCTGCCAAGGGAGGGCAATCACTATGGACTGCCAAGATTATATCACAGGGCCAGCAGAACGCAAGAAGGGACAGCACCTTCAGCGTGAAGAACGAGGGGCTATCCAACATCTCAAGTGCCAAGGCTACACAAACAGAGCCATCGCCAGAGAGATAGGTTGCTCGCCGTCTACCGTGGCAAACGAACTACGACGCGGCACACCGCCTCGTAAGAGCAATAAGGGCAGGAAACCCGGTTACTCAGCAAGGCATGGAGAGGCCGTCTACAAGGCCAACAGGAAGCATTCTCGGAAACGCCATCGGATTTGCCGCTGCGCCCACTTCCTTCGTTGGGTAGTCAAGCAGTTCAAGGAACACAAGTGGTCTCTGGATTCCTGCGTTGGCTATGCCCGTCTGCATGGGCTGTTTCCAGCAGATGAGATGGTCTGCACCCGCACTCTTTACAATGAGGTCTGGGCAGGCAACCTTGACTTGTCTGTGACGGAACTACCCGAAGCCATGAAACGCAAGCAGCACAAGGATTCCAAGCCCCGTGAACACAAGAAGAGCTTCGGCACGGACATCTCCCAGAGACCTGAGATTGCGGCTCTGCGCATCGAGGAGGGACATTGGGAAGGTGACACTGTCGTGGGCAAGAGGGCTGGTAAAGAGGCTGTCGTCCTCTCCCTGTTGGAGAAGAAAACGGAGAACTATATTGCCATCCAGATTCCCGGCAAGGATGCAGACTCCGTTCTGAACGCCATGCAATCGCTCAGGGAGGAATTCGGAGACAAGTTCTCACAGGTCTTCAAGACCATTACCGTGGACAACGGCTCGGAGTTCTCTACGTTCAGTCTGGTCGAGAACTGGGGCAGTGCAGTCTACTTTGCACATCCCTATACTTCGTGGGAACGTCCCCAAAACGAGCGTCACAACGGCTTGTTTCGGGCTTTCGTGCCCAAGGGTGCCTCCATTGAATCCTTCTCTCCAGAGTACATCTTGTCTGCTGCTGATGAGCTGAACGGACGCCCTCGCAAGAAGCTTGGCTACCGCACCCCGGAGGAACTGTTTGATGAGTTCCTCGACTCTGTTTACGCAGCCGAAGGCTGCGGCAGCATCGCCCAGAACGGAAGCCAGAGGCTTCCATCCTGACCGATGCTCTGATTAACTGATTTCTACCGTGCAGGTGTCCAACTTGCACTTGCAATTTGCGAAATCTTTTTTTCATTTGAATCTGAAGAAATAGCAATGTCCATGTGAAAACTCCTCGTATCGCGGTTTTATCTATATCCATTATAGCAAAAAAAGTTTAACTGGCGTAGATTTATTGATACCTTTCCGGGCAGTAGAAAATAAGCAAATCCATTTGATGGGAATCTCCGCCTGAATCATCTGAAGTTCTTAAATCGCAGGATACATAAAAGTCATCAAACGTAAACGCAGTTATGTTCCTCTCAAGCAATCGAATTTCTTCTGTCTCGAAGTTAATTACCCCCATACCGAAAGGGTCATCATTCCAGCACTCTTCAAGAGTCTGATTTAGACATTCTGTACAAAGAAAATCAGCCGCTTTGTCTATGTTCAATTCTTTATCATTTTCAAAATATATGATAGCGTTAGCATAACCTCGGTCATGATTGGGTGTAACGTAGGCAGTAAAGCCATTTTCTCCCGTATTTTGCATACTGGTAGACGAAAAGCCCGCTGGCTCTTCAATCAAATTTCCATAATCATCATAGCGGTTAATTTCAATCGGGACAAACTCAAATGTATTCAGACTGATAATACCAAGATTGGTTTGACCTTCGTAAAAAGGGAGCAGAGATTGTTCAGGAGTTCCGCACAGATAACATTTTTCAGGTGTGGTATTTGAAATATACAGTCCTTCCTCTGTTTCGGAAATCGCTTCCATTTGCATATCTTGATCTCCGCCAGAGTCATGGCATCCAACTGCGCATAGACAAATAAATGCCACAAGGATACCCATTCCGAACTTATTACGTTTTATCCTTGTCATTTGCTTCCTCCCTCGTATCTGAACATATCATATGATAATTTAATAATATCCAATACAATCAGACAGGTCAATCGAAATATATAGTCATACCAGATATAATTTACCGCCTTGTGGGATACAATCGTATAAAAAGGTGGTCGCTATGTTTGAAGATTTGTTTTATCAGCGTTTAATAAAATTACGAACAGAAAAAGGTGTCTCTGCCAGGGATATGAGTCTTTCCATTGGCCAGAGTCCCGGATATATCAATTCATTGGAAAATAGAAATGGTTTTCCATCAATGCAGGTGTTTTTCTATATCTGTGAGTATCTCGGCGTCACTCCAGCCGAATTTTTTGATGACGGCAGCGATCACCCTGTTGAGTATAAAGAAGTGTTGGACGAGATAAAATTGTTAAGCCATGAGAATCTAAAGAATGTGATGGCAATCGTCAAAGCTCTAAATCACAATCAAACATGAGCAGCGCCAGTCAGGGAACCCCCGGCTGGCGCTTTTCCATAGCTACAGTAACTCATTTAGTAGATTCATACACTTCACCTTTTGCTGAAGGTTGGCGCTTCCGTAGACATTCAAGGTAAAGGAAACATTTTTATGCCCCAGAATCTCAGAGAGCGATTTAATGTCAAATTCCGGTATTTCGATTGCCCGCACCGCAAATGTATGGCGGATCTCATGAAATTTCACTTTCTGTAGCCCGTTTCGTTTGAGAAATCGAGCAAAGAATTGCCGGTATGTACGTGGTTCAGTCGGCTTTGTCTTTCCGGTCAGAAAATAGTGATTCGGATTTTCTGTGTAAAACTTCTTGATAATGTTCATAAGGAGCGACGGAACAGGAATTGTCCTGGCTGATGTCTTTGTCTTAGGAGGCCCTATATGAAGATAGGATGCCTTTTTCCGCTTATCATAAATGCGCTGCACAGTCTTATTAATGTTAATTGTCTTATCCGTGAGGGAAATATCCTTCATTTGAAGTCCACAAAGCTCGCCGATCCTAACCCCAGTAAACAGTGCAATTAGAATACCCGCCGTTTTTCTGTTCAAATCCATGTAGATACACTGAATAAGAGTTTGTTCTTGATCTTTGGACAATGAATTGACTTTTTTGACTCCAAGTTCTTTGGGGTATTCGATGAGATCCCAATTCAGCAATGGAATAGCCCTCTCCTTATAAGCATACTCCATTGCAAGCCTGAGTACAAGAATAACATCACGGATAGTCTTTACAGTCAATCCGCCTGTGCTGTCCAACCGGCCG
Organism: Blautia sp. 1033sp1_1033st1_G9_1033SCRN_220408; assembly: GCF_040929965.1. NCBI lineage: Bacteria > Bacillati > Bacillota > Clostridia > Lachnospirales > Lachnospiraceae > Blautia > Blautia sp. 1033sp1_1033st1_G9_1033SCRN_220408. Next base: position 74,432 of record NZ_JBFKZO010000007.1, read on the forward strand.
GAATTATGGAGATAAGTAATATAGCTCTGAATATCCGCCTCGGTGATACTGCCAATCTTACGTTTTCCGAAATAGGGGATAAGATGATTTTCGGCAATTAGAGTAAAGCTGGCATGGGTTGACGGTGTGATCATTGGTTTCTTCTGATTTAACCAATTGTTCAGCAACGTCTTAAATTGTGTATTTTTAGTCATGTTGACCACCTCCACAAACATTATCATGTGGAGATGCAAACAAGGCATTACCATCCTCAAGTAACGGTCTCGAAAAGTATCCAAAGCTGCGGTTTCCGGGCTTTGGCGAGCCATGGAAGACTGTCCGTTTATCTGATGTAACCAGCTTTCGCAGGCAAAGAGCAAAATCACCTAAGAATGCATATGTCAGCACTGAAAATCTTCTTCAAAACTTTGAGGGCATAGTAGCTTATCTGGATAAAGACGAAGTAGAAGGAATCGCATTTATGCCTGGTGATACACTTCTTGCCAATATTCGTCCCTATCTGAAAAAAGCATGGCTTGCAAGTTTTGAAGGTATATGTAGTGCAGATGTACTTGCTTTTTCACCGGAGAAAATCACAGCATCCTTCCTGTACGACATAATTGCAAGAGATTGTTTTATTGAATATGTGATGGGCGGAGTCAAAGGTTCTAAAATGCCTCGGGGAGACAAAGCACATATTCTTGAGTATGAGTTTGCTATTCCTGAGAAATCCGAACAGGAAAAGATTTCTGCTTTTATTGCAAGCATCGATCATAGAATCAAGAAGCAGAGGGAAATGATTGATGTTCTCAAGAAGTATAAAAGAGGTGCCATTAAAAACTTTTTTACTCAAGAACTAACTTTTGCTGAGAATAAACCAAAATGGGAAAGACATAAGTTGGGCGAACTAATCTTTCTCCAATCTGGTCAAGACTTTGCTCCGTCTGATTACAATGATCATGGAGAAGGTATACCCTATATGACGGGCGCAAGTTGTATTGTTGAAGGAAAGACTGTTGTCTCAAGATGGACATCAACACCTCGATGTCTCGCTTATTGTGGAGATACGCTACTTGTATGTAAAGGATCTGGATCTGGTGCGGTAGTAATGCTTTCTCAAGAAAAGGTACATATAGCAAGGCAATTCATGGCTTTACGCCCTCGTGAAGTGATGACAAAAGGCTTTTGTTTTTTCCTCACACTATATCTTTCTGAAAAGATGAAGCAATCTGCCACGGGATTAATTGAGGGAATAGATCGAAAAACTGTTTTGAATCAGGACGTTCTCTTGCCTTCAATTTTGGAACAAGAAAAAATAGTGAGTTTCCTGTCGGCAATAGAAAAAACTTTGCTCGCACAAGAGCGTACTCTAAAGAATCTTGTATCTACAAAAAAGGGTTTGATGCAGCAGCTCTTCATATAAAGAGCTGCTGTAACATACCATCTCTCTGTTTTTGCAGGAGACGTAAACATAGATATTCTCTTTTTATTTGCTCATCCATCTTCTGCGCGATTCCCGAAATCTGTTTTTGAATTTTGAGTGGTGGTAGCTTAAAACTATACCGTTTATATTGTTCTGCGTTTATACCGGGTTGTCCAGATCGTGCAGATTCAAGCAGTACCCACTTATCATAATCTTCCGTTAATGTATTCAGAAAAACATATCCGCTATCTACTCCTTCCTTGACATGAATGCGAATAAGAAATCCAGCAAAGAACAAATCGCCATCAGTTTTTCGATAAAGATAGCTTTTGCCAACCGAAGCTCCGGTACGTGCAAATAAGATGTCATTCTCTCTGACACGGTATTTTTCCTCAAGGTCACCAGAGGGAGAAACGGGAGCGGAAGCTATATATGTATGAGCATCATCATCTATATCGGTAATTCTGATATACTTGTGTTCTCCGTCGAAAGAAGTTGCGGCAGCATTCATGCCGTACTCAAAACCATCTGCCACATCACTTAGAGAGACTTCTTCCCATTTTTCACCTTCACGAGAGAGTATAAGTTTTTGTTTTAGTACTTCTGAAATGAATCCTCTTTTATACTTCTTGAGATTATCTACGAGAGTCTGTTGTGCTTCGATGCGACGGTCCAGGGTGATGAGGAAATCTGCAATCTTTCTTTGCTCATCAGCGTTTTCCGGCAGATAGTGTTTTGTGTCAAAGAAATCTTCAGTAGGAATATTCAAAAGCCCATGATTTCTTGCTCCTTCAGCAGAGATCATGTAAATTTCACGGTACCATTTCAGAGAGTCAAAATAAGCCTTTATAAAGTCACTGTCATGCTTTTTCAGTGAAAAACAGATGTAAAGTGTCGATAAAGCGCCCATCGGATAACGATCCAGACGTTTGATAGATCCGAAATCGTAGCCCACGGAATAGCTCTTGTTATAAGCGAACTCGCCATTCTTGAGTAAATAATATCCACTCATATCTTTACTGGCAACAGCTTTATTGAAGTAGCTTACCTGATCGACAAGACCGTCCTTAGATGAAATAGTTAGTGGAAGATTGGTTTCGTTTTTGCTGTTCTTCCGTGTTACACGGTCTGCAAAATCAGATAATTGTTCAGCTTTCCATGGCTCGTTAAACCCCGGAAACCGCAGCTTTGGATACTTTTCGAGACCGTTACTTGAGGGTTATTGGGACTGCCAAAATCAATACCGTATCATAGCAAAATCCCTAGCAGTAGCAGATGTAAAACCGCTACTGCTAGGGATTTCAGCATACTTGAACAGAAGTATAAAAGAGGACTCTCAGATGAGCTTTTTGTGGAAAGTGGAACAGCCGAGGATTGGATGACAGTTCCGTTTGATAAAGCCTTTGAGCTGTTACAAAACAACACCTTCTCGCGGAACGAAATGTCAACCGAAAATGGAATAGTTTATAATATCCACTATGGTGATGTTCTGATCAAATACGGATCTGTGGTCAATCTTTCAAAATCAAAGGTGCCGTACATTCGCTCGAACGTGAGTCTTTCCAAATTTGCCCAGCATAGTTATCTGCGCGATGGGGACATCGTGATCGCTGATACCGCAGAAGATTATACGGTTGGTAAGGCGGTAGAAATAGTTGGTGCCACTGGTATGAAGGCATTATCAGGGCTTCACACAATACCTTGCCGCCCAAAGCTATCATTCGCACCGATGTATCTCGGCTACTTTTTCAATTCCAAAAGGTTTAGGACTCAGATGCTTCCATTAGTACAGGGGACAAAGGTTTCTTCGATAAGCAAAAGCGAAATACTGAAAACAGCCGTTGTATTTCCGTCATACGAGGTACAGTCACGAATAGCATCTATGCTCTATACTCTGGATCAGAAGATTGATATTTGCAATGCTTGCGCTCATGAACTTGTTCGTGTTAAAGAGGCACTGTTGCAGCAACTCATTATATGAAAAGTTGTTGCAGTAGCCCTACTTTTAGGTTAATCAAAAATGCAAGTGCATTTTCTTCGTTTATGACCTTATCATCAAGTTTGGAGAGGAAGGCTATTAAGGTCTTCTGGGTTTTTTCATCAGGGTAAGATAACGTGAGTTGGCGCAATTCACTCGCTTGAATATGGACAACCGATTTTCCCTGAGCTATACGGGCAATTTGAGTATTGACAACATGATTGAGCAAATAGCTTATTATGCGTCCATCAACCTTATGGCTGCGATAAATAATGAGATCACCGGCAAGAATTACATCGGACAGCATGACGCAAGATGCTGTTGATATCTCTTCTGCTGTTTCGCCAGAAATCGGAATTACAACATCTCCTTCACGGCTCAGAAATAATTCATCAACTTGTGCCTGAGTCCGGCGCTTGACGTTAGTTACAACTTCGTTATAAGTAGTATAAAGCTCCCCATAAAGGATAAAGGGTGTGCCGTCGTCAGATATATCCGCTTTGGATAAAGGTGCTCCTTTTATAAAACTGCCGATTTCATCCAGTTTAGCTGTAGTCCACTTTGCATTTTTGAGCGGACATGATTTTGGCGAAAGGAGCTTCTTAATCGCACCTCTTTTATACTTCTTAAGGGCATTGACATAGGCGTGCTGCTGAGCAATTCGTGTATTTATGCACTCCAATAGAGCGGCTATTTTATCTTGTTCTTCCTTGCATGGAAGATCAAACTTTGCAGACTTTAACGCTTCAAACGATAGAACAACTTGACTGGTTCCGACAGCAAGTACAGACAGTTTTTTTCGCGCCCGGGCTGATGAGTTGAGATACTCCGTCATAAAGGTACTATTAGCATTTACAAATCGAAAAACAGGGTAGAATTTACTTACAATAGCTTTATCGCTTATTTTGTTAATATTGAAGGCAAATCTCCCGTCATCACTTCTATTTCTGTATGTGCAAAAGCCCAAAGGTACAATGTTGTAGCCATCCGTATCGTGTCGTTGTTTAGAACCAAAATGTTCTGTTTGCCTTTGAAGCCCTTCACGAGAAGATGTAAGAACTTCATAGTCGTGATCTCCATGTACTTTTTCTGAATAAGGCTCAATAATTGTGCCTAGTGATATTCGCTGCCAATTCGGAAATTCAGCACCGTTAGCATCTCTAAATGATAATGTCGGACGCTTTTCGAGACCGTTACTTGAGGATACATTTTCCATAATTATTTGCCCTCCACATCAAATGGGAAATCCAGCCCTAACTCATCGAAATACGGCTTCAATTCCGCATCAATATCTTTCATTTCACGCTGGAGTTTGCGAATTTCCGCAGCCACTTCATTCAGATCAATTTCTTCTTCCGGCTCAAAAGTGTCAACATAGCGGGGAATGTTGAGGTTAAATCCGTTATCTTCAATCTCCTGCATTGTTGCCACATGAGCATACTTATCGATATCCTCGCGGCGCTGATATGCGTCCACAATTTTATCAATATCACATTGCCGAAGGATATTCTGATTTTTCCCGGCTTCGAAGTCCTTAGAAGCGTCAATAAACAAAATGTTATTTGCATTACCGTTACGTTCTCTTTTTAGGACGAGAACACAGACGGGAATGCCCGTGCCAAAGAAGAGATTTGCCGGAAGACCAATAACGGCATCCAACACATTCAGCTTTTGGATAAGATGTTTACGAATCACCTCTTCTGCAGCACCACGGAATAGAACACCATGAGGAAGAAGGACAACAGCACGTCCGTCTTCATCCATGTGATAGACCATATGCTGTACAAAAGCAAAGTCTGCCTTGCTCTTCGGGGCAAGTTTACCGTATTCGTTGAATCGAGGATCTTCCATAAACTTCATATCAGCAGACCATTTTGCAGAATACGGTGGATTGGCTACCTGAACGCGGAATTTCTTCTCACCAAAATAGTCATGTTCTAAGGTATCTCCATTATAGATGTTGAAATTACGGTATGGAATACCACGCAGAATCATGTTCATTCTAGCGAGATTATATGTAGTCGATGTAAGCTCCTGCCCGTAATAGTTTCTGACATTTGCGTAATTTTTTAAACGCAGCAACAAAGAGCCAGAACCGCAAGTCGGATCAGCTGCGTCCTTTACATCCGTCAATCCAAGGCAGGCAATACGGCAAAGCAACTCAGCAGGCCCCGAAGGTGTATAAAACTCACCGGCTTTTTTACCAGCAGTTGCGGCAAACTGTCCAATCAGATACTCGTAGGCATTACCCAGCACATCAATTTTTGTGTCCTCCACTCCGAAATTGATTTCATCGAGAGAAGATATAATTTTTGACATAACGGCACTACGGTCTTTAACTGTATGTCCGAGCTTCGTGGAATCAAGCTGCATATCAGAGAACAAGCCGTCAAAGTCTTCCTGAGAGTCATTACCGATGGTAGATTCCATCAGCGAGTTGATTGCCTTCTGTAAAAACTCAATGTCAAAGGAGCGGTTCTCCACCATTTTAACCATCTTGCGGAAAAGAAATTGTGGCTCAATCACATAGCCGAGGTCGCGCAGAGCTTCCTCTACGACAGCTTCCTTGTACTCAGGGTCAGCCCATGCCTCTTCATAGCTGATTCCATCATCTTTTAAAAGGTTGACCATGTACTTCTCGGTTTTGTCCGAAAGGTAATAGTAGAAAATCATGCCTAAGATGTAATTCTTGAACTCGTAGGCTTCCATATTGCCACGAAGGGCGTTTGCCATTGCCCAGAGCTTGTTGCAAAGCTCTTTTTGATGAGCCTGAATAGAATTGTCCATTTCACATTCTCCTTATTGGTATTTCTCTGCGTGTTTCCTGATAAACTCTACGATACGGTTGACCAGTGAACGCTTCTTCAAGAGCGGCATCGGTTTTGTAAGCCGGTCGCGGATATTCCCGGCATCCATCGTGCCGGAAAACTCATATTCTGAGATGAAATCAGTGAGCATCTTAGAGTCGATGTCCTCTTGTTGTGCAAAGGCTTCAATCTCTTTTTGCTTTTCTGCGTTCTCGAAATCATTGTAGGCAGCGTCAATTTCATCGGCGCTGTTAAGTCCTGCGACAACCGTATCCAAGAATGATTGCAGAATTTCAACCTTTTTAAGCAACTGCGGGTTATCCGTCCTGCCAAGTTCATCTTTGATATGCTTGATGTCATAGTCCTTCTGCTTCGCGTCATCAAAGTGGATATTGCGGATAAGGTTCATGATGTAGGCAACATTGATTCGGTCGCTCTCCATAAGCTCAATACAGAAGTCCACATCATTCAGAACAGATACAACTTCACGGTCTGTTTTTTGTTTTGAGTAGAGCAACATATATTTGCTCTTATAGTCCTGATACTCCTGCTCAGACATCGTGAGTGCATTCTGGTCAAAGCTGAACTCGATAAAGGTATGCAGCGATTGCAAATACTTTGTTAGTTCGCGGAAAGTGACAACGAAGAGCTTTTGATCTTCTTCACTCTGCATGGTGTCTACAGCTGCAGGAGTATCGGCGATCTCTTTCAGTTTAATGACCATTTCGTTAAATTTCTCGACGAAGAAGTTATAGTCCGGAACAATAATACCGGAGGTGTCCTGCGTCTTTGAGAACAGGGTAAGTGCATCATCCGTCTGCTTTTTAAGGTTGCGATAGCAGATAACAATGCCGAAGGGTTTCGTCTCTTTCTCCACACGATTTGTGCGGGAGTAGGCTTGCAACAGATCATGATATTTCAAATCTTTATCCACATAGAGGACTGAAAGAGTTTTGCTGTCAAAGCCGGTGAGGAACATATTGACCACAAGCAAGATGTCCAACGGTTTCGTCTTCTTACCTTTTACACGGTCGGAAATATCCTTATGGTAAGCTGCGAAAGTGTCTGTAGAAAAGTTGGTGCTGTATATCTCATTATAGTCTTTGATGATCCGTTCCAAAGCGTCACGGCTGTGCTCGTCCTTGCCTTCCGCATCTTCATTCTGCCCATAAGAGAAGATCCCGGAAATGTTTAAGTCATGCTTTATGCTTTTAAAAATGTCGTAGTACTTGACCAGCGCCTCAATCGACGAAACAGCAAAGATTGCGGTGTACTGTCGGTTTCGCGTCTTTGCCTTATGGTTCTGGATGATATGATTGGCAATCAGAGACATACGCTCTTCGGACATATAAAGCTCGTTGACATCAATGGCATCTGCCAGAGTAGGATCATCCCAGTCGAAATCACCCTCCATCGTCTTTATGTACTCCACATGGAATCCGAGGACATTGTTGTCAAAGATAGCGTCTTTGATCAAGTAGTTGTGGACACACTCCCCGAACAGCATTTCTGTGGTTTGCGTGATTTTTCCTTCGACTTTTCCGTTGACTTCAAAACGTGGCGTTCCTGTAAATCCAAAGAATTGAGCCTTCTGGAAATGTCGCACAATATCCTTGTGCATATCCCCAAACTGACTTCTGTGGCACTCGTCGATGATGAAAACTACTTTTTCATTCTTGTACGCATCCATAATCTTTGCGTACTGTGGACGCTTGACGGCATTTGCCATCTTTTGCATGGTGGTTACAATAAGCTGCCGGTTTTTGTCCTGCATTTGCTTCACAAGAACATCAGTGCGGTCAGTCGTATCCACTGATCCATTTTCAAACTTATTGAATTCCTCCGTAGTTTGAGAATCCAAGTCCTTACGGTCAACGAGGAAGATGACTTTCTTAATATTGGGATTGGCTGCAAGGATCTGCGCCGTCTTGAAGGAAGTCAACGTCTTTCCAGCACCGGTTGTATGCCAGACATAGGCGTTGCGATTGGTCAGTGTTGCTTGTCGGACAAGTGCTTCAACAGCATACACCTGATAGGGGCGCATAACCATAAGTAGCTTATCCGTATCGTTCAGAATCATATAACGCGACAGCATCTTGATGATGTGATCACGGGCAAGGAAGACAATCGAAAAGTCCTTCAGGTTGGTAAGTCGTACATTATCAAAGTCCGTCCAGAAAAAAGCAAGACTATGAAGCATCTCGCGGTCAGAGTTTGCAAAATACTTCGTGTCTACTCCATTGGAGACAATGAAAATCTGGATAAAATGATAAAGACCATTGTATGAATGCTTCTTATAGCGCATCACCTGATTAACCGCTTCTCGGATGTCAATGCCTCTTCGCTTCAGTTCTACTTGAATCAGTGGAAGTCCGTTGACAAGAAGAGTTACATCGTAGCGATTAACATACTTCCCGACGACGGTGGTCTGATGTGTCACCTGAAAAATATTCTTTGTGTGATCATTGGAAAAGAAGGCGAGATAAACCTTCGTTCCATCCTCTCTTTCCAATACGAATTTATCCCTGAGTATCTTCGCACTCTGAAAAACTGATTTTCCGAGCATCAGGTTAAGAATGCGTTCCCACTCTTTATCAGTAAGTGGTTTATCGAGCTTATCAGCATTAAACGCCTCAAACTGCACTTTAAAATTTTCGACCAACGTATCATAGTCAGGAATAGAAACGGTACTATATCCCTGCTTATTCAGTTGATCAATAAATTGCAGTTCAAGCTCTGCTTCACTTTGGTATCCCATATCTTCATCTCCATTACTTGAGGATCATTTTAATTTAATATAATTTATAGAACGTCCTATTAAGTCCTATGTTCCCAATGGTGCTTATTCATCATTAGTAAATTCCATTATTTCTTCAACAGAGCAGTTAAGAGCTTTACAGATTTTCTCTAAAATTTCTGTCGTCACGTTCTCTCCATGACTTAACTTATAAACTGTATAATGACTGATGCCTGCTTCTCTCTCTAAATCGCTCTTTTTCATGTCTTTGTCAATCAAGAGTTTCCACAGTCTTTTGTAACTTACGGCCATTGTAGTACCTCTCGTTCCGATTCAAATCGCAGATTATCAAGATCATACATTTCATTTTATCAGAGAAAATTCGGTTTCTCAAGTGGTTTGTTTGCGTTCGATAACAAGGTCAGAATAACACAATCGTAGGATTGCACAAATTGGCGAGCAGGGCCTTTGTATATACAAAGGCAAAAATACCGGTGCGGCTTTCCGGGCTGCATCGGTATTTTTCTCGTTGGGGAAGTCCCCAATCCCCTTGAAGATCCGTATCTGGCGATACGGGGCTGCGCATTCGTTCCGAACGCTTTACGCTGCGCGTTCCATCGAAAATACGGTATAACAATTATGAGCTTAATCAAATTCTTTTTCTGACTCATTGACGAGTTCATAGATTTGTCCGTCTATATCGAGAATACAGTCAATATCAATCCGTGTCTTGTCCATCAGAATCACTTGCTTTTGGTAATCATCTATTTTCTTAATCTGTCCGGAAATCGTATGGTAAGAACCGCCAGCTTTTCTCTGATCCGGAACAAAGTAAGTAATTGTAAGCGCTGGCTTTTCTCCGGGGTAATCACAAGCCATCCGTAACTTATAATCCAGCTCTGCTTTTTCCGACTCAGAAAGTTCCAGCTTGCGATCCGTCAGCCGTGCAGTTTCCTTTATCACATCTCCATATCCGGTCAGCGCAGCGAATGGAGAAAACTGAGCTGCCCGGTCTATCATCGACATCCTGGGGTGCCGTGTGGAAACGTGATGGGGATGATTAATAATGTCATCATAAGAATTATCTGTGTTATTTCTATCTTGCAAAATAATTATCACCTCTTCCGGATGTTCGCCACTGCAAATGTTTCTATGCTTTATGACCTCCAATCTGCTGATTGCGGTCTTTTGCCGTCGCCCCTTCCTGCAAATTCATTCCCTTCAGTATTGCATTCTTGCCAAATTTTTTCTTGATTTCCAACATGGCTTCCTGCATTTTCCGCTCCTTCTCCAGTTCCTCATTTTCTTTTTCCAGCAGGTTTTGACGAACAGAATAGTCTGTAAATAAATCTAACTGCTCAAAGTTATTTTCGCTTTGTGTCTGTGCTTCTGCCTCAGTGATAACATGAGTAGCAGCCATATTAATTCTGCGCACCAGAAGATCTTTATCTACGATCCGGTCAAACAGTTCCATCACAGCCTGGGTAATCAGACGAGTGGAAGAAGTGTATTTTTTCAGGTTGGCAGTACCGTGGGCGTGCTTTGGAATGCTTCGTCCATACCGGTCTGTCTTGATTTCTCCATGATATTTCTTTCGCCGCGCCGGGTCTTTCAGATTGTCAATATCATAACCGACTGTCAAAACAATTTGATTTGTCACAAGTCCTTTATCCACTAAATCAAGAACCAGCAGGTCGGTCATTTCCCGTACTACAAGTTTTGCTTTTTCAAACGGATACGGACATTGCAGCACCTGACCGGAGCCGACACTGTTACTTTCCGGTTTGTAGGCTTTAATATCTGCAATCGTACAAGGCTCCCAGCCCCAAGCATGGTCAATCAGCAATTCCGCATTGATGCCGAAAAGCTGATACAAAAGTTCCTCGTTATAGTAGTCACCCGGTTTACCTTCTGAGCAGCGGGCTATATCACCCATCGTATAAAGGCCATGTTCTTCCAGCTTTTTTGTGTACCCTTTTCCTACCCGCCAGAAATCAGTCAATGGGCGATGTGACCACAGGGAACGCCGGTAAGACATTTCGTCCAGTTCAGCAATCCGGACACCATTCTGATCCGGTGAAATATGTTTCGCCTCTATATCCATCGCAACTTTACAGAGATACAGGTTCGTGCCAATCCCGGCTGTTGCAGTAATCCCAGTAGTATCCAGAACATCAAGAATCATTTTCATTGTCAGTTCGCGGGCTGTCAGCTGATACGTTCTTAAGTAACTGGTTGCGTCAATAAAGACTTCATCAATCGAATAAACATGAATATCTTCCGGTGCAATATATTTGAGATATACCTCATAAATCCTGGCACTGATTTTCATATAATGTGCCATCTGCGGCGGTGCCACCACATAGTCTACAGCTAAAGCGGGATTTGCTTTCAGTTCTCCATCCTGAACTGAAGAACCTGTCAGTTTCCGTCCCGGTGCTTTTTGCTGTCGTATGAAGTTGACCTCTTTGACCTTTTGCACGACTTCAAACAGTCTGGGTCTTCCGGGAATCCCATAGGATTTTAAAGCCGGAGATACCGCAAGGCAGATAGTCTTTTCCGTCCTGCTGGCGTCTGCGACCACCAGATTGGTTGTCATCGGATCAAGTCCACGCTCCATACACTCAACGGAAGCGTAGAACGATTTCAAATCTATGGCAATATACGTTTTATCTGACATTGTTCAACGCCTCCTTCCTGTCAGCTTTTAGATAAGCACGGCAACAAGACCGTAAATATTTTCCGAATTCTCAATTCTCCGATTCCTCTATAATGCCATAGTCAATCAGTACATTCGTCTCGGCGCGAGGCGGATAAACGATTCCCATCATCTCGTAATCATATCTCTTCACTTTTCGGAAACTCTTTATAGGTTCTGGTGCATAGGCAGATGTTTCACATCCAGCATATTTGGTGTCACCAGCCAAATCATCGGCCACATCCTTTATCAGTGCGTCCTCTACGTCTTCAATCGTACTGCCATACTCGACAGCAACTAATTCATGCTTTTTCACATCTTTGTCCAGGTCACCAAAAGAACGATACAGTTTGTACTTCATAATAATAGCCTCCTTCGTCTTAAATAGTTTCAAGATACTTGCTGATTTTCAGCTTTAATTCAGTCAGGTATTCTTCAAAATATACACTGATTGCCACCGGATACACCTCATCCAGTGCTTCCAAAATCTCTTTGATCTGCTCATTTCCAATCCTACAGAATCGCTTCATCGGCTCAAGGTAGAATGGGTATACTGCCGGTATCTGAGGAACGCCAAGATGCTTTGCAACCACTTCAGCACCAAGTCTTGCAGAAGATGAAAAATCATCCTGTTTGAATGCGTTCAGTAGCATTTTCAGGAAATGGATTAGCAAAGTATCCTGCTTTTTTAATATTGCTTCGGTCAAATCACTAAGACGGAAACAATCCGTAAAATCAAAGCCAACAAGATTTCCGTCAGGCGTTGCTGCTATCTGCACCGCATCAATTTGCTCGAACATAACAGCCAAAGCATAGTGACAGGCATACTCAAAAGCCATATTGATAGAATTTTGCAGGTCTTCCGTTGTGAATGGATGCAGTCCTTCCAAGTAAGTGATTCCAACAACATAAGGTGTCTTAAACGGCCAGCTCTCTTTGCGGGCGCTCTTTTTTACCAGGAACGCCTTCGGAACCGGAATTTGCATTTCCTGCGCGAGCCGGGAATATATGAATTCACAGCAGGCCGAACATGGCTGTTCCTGTTTTATGAGAAGAGGTGTCAGACCTTTTCTTATGGGAGTCGCCAAAAGCAGCTGCCCGGAAAATCCCTCATGGCTAAATGGCTGATAAAGATAATCTCTGCTGTCCACAAAAAACTCATTGTCCAAACCAGGCACCTTCCTTACTGAGATGTTATTCTGCTGGCGTTGACCATCTGCTTATCAAAATTATAGCAGATCCAATCAAAAAAAACAGTCCAAACCTACTCGAAATCAGTCAAACCCATTTTCATATACATAAATATATCCATCCCAAACACCGCAGATCGGAATACAGATAAATTCACGCAATTCGTTCTTTAGCACTATTTTATGTTCTTTATCTTCTGTATTACACAGAAGATGACCGATACACTAAAGAGGAACGAGAAATAGTTCTAAAGGAGGAGGTGACGAGATGGACGCACAAGCTGTTGGACAACGGATCAAAGCTGCCCGTGAGGCAAAGGGACTAACACAGGAAGGACTGGCAGCGTTGGTCGATCTCAGCCCCACTCATGTGAGCGTAATAGAACGAGGTCTTAAGATTCCCAATCTGGATTCTTTTGTAGCCATCGCAAACGCACTGGGCGTTTCCGCAGATTCACTGCTGATTGATGTAGTTGACCATGCCACGGAGAGCGCAGCCTGTGAGCTATCCAATCGGATTTCTCATCTGCCGCATCGGGAGAGAATGAAGATCCTGAATGCATTCCGCATTCTGACAGAAGAATAAGAAATATCAGGGGAGCCGTAAAGGCTCTCTTTCTTTTTATAGAATTTTTATAATTTCGACAAAAGATGCCATCCACCGACAGTCATTTTATGTTAAAGTAGTTCTAAAGAACAAGTACAAACTCTAACGGAGGATGAAATTATGAATTTCCAAAAGATTCTGAAACAAGTTGCCACCGAAAAAAATACGACACCAGAAGATGTTTACCGCGAGATGCAGATAGCTCTTGCAGATGCGTACAGCCACAAGGATGACACACAGGAGTCTCAGGCACTATGGAAGGAAATGGGCTTTGATAAAAGATGCCCCTCACCAGAGCAATTCATCAAAAAGTCGGCTCAAAAACTGCGTGGTGATCTCGGAATGTCTATCTGGAGGAGGCGATCATGAAGAAAGTGTGTTTTGTAGCGGATCGCTTTTTCTGGGAAGAGGAAATGGGCGATTTGCTATATCAGGAAATCAATAAAATTTCAAATGAGGATTGCGTCGTTGAGTTCTATTTTCATACTTGCCACGAGATTTTTGCACAAAAGGCAGTCGCCTGTATCCAGAAATTGCGTAGGGAGCGACCGGAAAAACATCTGTCAATAATAGCCATTATCGATCCCTTGAGGTGGGGAGAGGATAAGTTTAATGAGGAAATCCCATTTCGCCACGATCAATTCCCCCGTGGTAGTGTTGACCGGATTGACTTTGCTCCCGCATTTGACGGTAAATGTGATAAAGACGAAAGACGCTTCATTCAACACTTTTATAAAATTGACCGCTGGCTTTACCATCAATGTGATGACATGATTGCCTATTATTATGACAATCTTCCAAATATTACGCAAAGAACCGCCAGAACTGCTACATCCGGAAACTCCAGACCGGCACTACATCATCTTTATCTGCCAAAAACCAAAGACAGGATTGACATCCTAATCGAGCAGCTTCCCGAACGGGAGAGAAACGCCGTGCTGGCGATTAACAGTGGTACAACTTATCGGCAGCTTGCTGAACAATTAGGTGTATCTTATAACCGCGCACAGCAGTTGGTAAACAGAGGCGAACTGCAAATCCGCAGATGGCTGCGGCAAAGCTCCTGATAGCAGTTCATACACAAAAAACGCCCCGGACGACCTATTACAGTCAATCCGGGGCATTCATGCTTATCTTTGAGTTTCTTTTTTTCTCTTTTCTTCCTGAGCCTTTTCTTCTTCCTGACGAGTCAGATTCAAGAATTGCTCCACATTTTTTTCCGCTTTTAAACAGTCCTGCATCTCAGTCCGTGCATTCCGGTATTGTGCGTAGGCGGATTTCTTGTCTGCCAGAACTTCGGCATATTCTGCTGATAAGTCCTTTACCTTTGGAAGTTTCTTGATTCCCAATTCGTTAAAGGCATCCTTTGCTGCTTTGTGCAGGGTTATTGCTTCCCGATGGGATTCATAAAATTTTCTGCTGTATCCAGACTTACGGTAATCTACATATACATCCTTTGTTTTGGCATAGTTGATGATGTGTTTTTTCAGGGAAGCAATCTCCACCAGACGTTTTTCTGCCGTCTTGATTTTTTCATCCAGTTGGTCGAAGCGTTCTGTTGACTGTTTCGTTTTCTCATGAAGCTGGTCGATATTCTCAATTCCATGCTCACGAAGGAAAATCATGGTCTGCGCCATTTGTTTCAGATTATAGACCGTAGCCCATCGCTGATAGCCGATTCCTTTCGCCTGAAGTCTGGCGTCAATATCTACCAGCAGATTCAGGCGTTTCTGGCTAACAGACTGTTTATTCTTGCTTCGGATACGGTGTTCTTTTTCGCCCAAAATGACAGCACGGATTTCTTCCTCTGTGTATCCATCTCCCAAAGAGCGGAAACGCAGAAAACGATCCTGTCCTTCCTTCCAGAGCGCCGTGTGTTTGCCGCGCTTGCAGGTATAGCCGTCCTGTTCCAGAAGCCGGAGAAATTCTTCAAAATCCTTTGGTTTCTTTAGAAGCGCCTGATCGATAGCCTGCCGGATTTCATCACGAAAGCAGTGCCGCTTCGGATAAGTGGTTCGTTTGACACGCTCTTTGTATGGTTTCTTCTCAATAATAGACAGCCCATGCTCCACACAAATGATGTCGCTGACCTTCTGAAGAGCAAGGCCGGAGTTATGGAAGTCACGAAATTTACGCTTGCAGTCCAGCGAAGTGGAATTGAAAACGATATGATTATGGATGTGGGCACGGTCTGTGTGAGTTGCTACCAAAAAAGCGTGTTTTCCTTTGGTGAACCGCAGCCCCAGTTCATAGCCAACCCGGTTGGCTTCCTCCGGTGTAATCTCACCCGGTTTGAAGGACTGACGAATCTGATAGGCAATCACATCATTTTGCTGCCGCCTGCCGGTGATGTGGAGATATTGTCGCTTAGCCAGAAGAAATTCCTCGTCAGCCGTCATGGGATCACATTCATATCCGCTCACCAGTTCGCCTTTTTCCGTCTTTCCCGGATTCTGAGCATAATCAGTCCGGTCGCGCAGGCACTGTGCAATGGTTTTCCCTTTGTTGATATGCAATGCAATCAGTCTTGTTGCCGCCATAGTTCACCGTCCTCTCCACAGCAAAAAAGGAGGCAGGCCGTTCCGCTTATTTCTTGCGGAGCAGCCTGCCCAAAACATTTTATTCTATTATGAATGTACAAAACCCATAAGGGAATCCTTCATACCGTCCAGTGCGGTTTCGAGCACTACGGCAAAGAACATAGCGGCTACACATAGAATTTCCAGAACGACCAGAATTGCCACCGAAGTCCACATTTGCTGTACAGCTGAGTAAATTCCGCATCCGAGTATAAACAACATCAGAGGCCCCATTACATAAGCTGACAGGTTAGTTACGAGTTTTACCAAAAGAGCCGCTGCCATCAAAATCAGAATGATGGGAAGTGCCAGTAGCTTAAAGGGGAGTTTCATAAGCTTCATCACTTTACTCACCGCCTTTCTACTTGTATTATAGTTATTCGTGTTGGCTCAGGCAAGGATGTCATTTGGTTGATTTTGGAACGCGAAAAAAGAAGCAGCGATGGCTTATCGCATCAATACACACAGGAAGTTATCAAACAGATATAGTATCTGCTATGCAGATCACTCTCGCATATTTATTTTCGGAATCGTTTATAACTTTGATTTTATCCTGCTGTATAAAATGTTCGATCCGTCTGGCGAACCACCAGTCACCCATACCGATCTGAAAACAACCGAGAATATCGCCTATTAATCTTGCCTCTTTGATTGGTTTACGTGTAAGTCTTTTCCATATCAAAAAATCATAAAAGTCTTCTGAAACGCCGGTAACTTTTCCATTTATCATTGCTCTGAGAGGACTGTTATCCTCTGTTAATTCTGTCCATAACTGTGCATACATCCTCACTTCTTCTTTGGTCAGCACACTTTCATAGGTGAGGAATTCTGCAAATTCCTCCGCCGAAACTTCGCCCCAGTTTCTGTAAGAAATAATACTTGTTTTTCTTACCATATATTCCGGAAGTTTTACGATATGAATCTCATTTTTATACTTTTGCAGTATCTGACACAGACTGTAAAAACCACATATGGAATATGGTGTATCGCTGTACCAGACTCGGATTGTTTCCCCATTTTCCAGATATTCTTTTAAGCGCAACAATTCATTCAAATAAACTTCACCTGTCAGCTTCAATTCCTGATCTATTTCTGGATTTTTAACATACTGATTTTGTGCATACATGGAATAGATGAGATTTTTCCGATATGGACTGTCTATAGGCTCCTTGATATTACCAATATCCAGCATGAAGCCAAGGCAGACTACGTCTTCTGATGTTCCTTCCACCCATCCGGCGAAGGTTCTCTCCGGCGGTGTCTCTTTTCCTGTCACCAATACCGACGTTGGCCCATTTACATAACCAACTATCTTCATACTTTTTGCGGCTTTCATGGAAGCCGCTTCACTTTCTCCAAATAATACTTCAATCATATCTGCTTCCTCTGAACCTCAGTTTGCTTGTTAACCCTATAAAAGAAGTATACTGAAAATCCGTGAATAAGTCTATCTAAACCATAAGTGAAGTTCTGAAAACTATGTTGCAGGCGTTTCGCTCACGCCAAACACCTGCTATAACAGATTTAGGAGATACTGGCCAGTCGTACCAGCAGCTCCTTTGTCGCCTGCCACAAATCATCCAGCCGCACCTGTAAATCCTGAATGTCAGCCAGGTAAATACTCCCGGTTTCATTCGCCTTTTTTGCATACTGATTCAGATTATTGCTGCAGATGCGCAGCAGCCGGATCAGTTCTTTCAAGTCTTGCAAATCCAGCTTCACACAGTAGCCATCCAGTGCCATTTTACGGATGTAGGCACTCATATTCATTACGCCCAGCTCGTCCATTTTTGCCCGGATACGCTCACGGTCTGCCTTTGAAACCCGCAGGATAATCGTATTATTCAGTTTTTCCATTACCGTACCTCTTCCCGTTCCATATGCCGTTTTGGAGTTTCACAGACCATCGCTGCCTTTGCTTTCAAATCTGCCAATACAGAAGAACGGCCTTCCGGCTCTGTTACTTCTTCCTCCATGCCGTGATCGTCCATATTGAGGGCGGCGTCCAGTTCAGCCAGCCGTGCGCTTTTCTCAGCCAGTTCCGCTTCCTGGGGGAAGGGCTTGCCAAGCTCTGCCTTCGCCGCTTCCTGCTGATTGTGCAGGTTTTCCAGCTGTACCTGCGCCTTTTCTTTACGGCCCTCCAAACCGGCGAGCGTATTATCCATACGAGTGAAATTTCCTCTGGCATCTGTTCCCAACGTAACCGTATGGGTCATGGAGCCTTTCAGCGCAATCTCGTATTCCTGGCTGAGGCTGTTGTACGAAAGTTCCATGGAAAAACCACGGTACGTTCCCAGCGCCACCGGCTCCATGCCAGTATAACTCTTGCAGGCTGCCAGAATCGCCTCACCTGCCAATTCCTTTTCAGAGAATGTTCGTCCCTGAATCTCCGCGCCGACAAATCCCTCTTTCGGAAGAGGATGTGCTGTCACGGTCTGCATATCGGCTTCAAATCCCTGAATAAAGCCGCGCTGTTTTTCCATCTCTGCTGGGAAATACTTTAACAGGCGGTCTTCCAGCCGGTACTGCTGGCTCTGATGGTCAGATTTCAGCACTTTCAGACGCGCCACATCAATATCCAAGTCCATCTTTTCCTTGATCCGGCTGTCACCGGCGCACAGTGCTTTGATCTCCGCATAGCTGAGTGCCTGCTCATCCACATCGTCACAGGCTCGCACCGGCGATTTGCTGGTCATAATCTGCGAAATAAATTTCTGCTTGTTCTCCAGCGTTTGGTAAAGGTAAGCGTCAAAAGTGCCTTCCGTCACATACTGGTAGATCTGAACCTCTTTGTTTCGGTTGCCCTGGCGGATGATACGCCCATTTCTCTGTGTCATATCGGAAGGACGCCAGCCCACATCCAGGTGATGGACAGCCACAAGCAAGTCCTGGCAGTTGGTGCCAGCCCCCATCTTCTGCGTGGAGCCGAGCAACACCCGCACCTGACCCGTGCGCACTTTAGCAAAGAGTTCTTTTTTCTTTACCTCGTTGTCCGCATCATGGATAAAAGCAATTTCTTCTGCAGGAACGCCCCGTGCGATCATCTTCGCCTTGATGTCGTCATAGACATTAAACGTACCGTCATCTTTTGGGGTGCTCATATCACAGAACAGGAGCTGCGTCAGACGACTTTCCTTTCCTTCCTCCCATATCCGGAACACATTTCCCACACAGGCATTGAGCTTGCTGTTCGGATCGTCTGGCAGGAGCGGGTTCATCAGGCGCTGGTCAAGCCCGATTTTCCTGCCATCCGAAGTAATTTTGAGCATATTGTCCTGGGACGGATCAACCTGCCCGCTGTGGACGGCAGCCGCCCGTTCTGAGAGCGCCGCAACCATTTCTTTTTGAATATCCGAGGGCTGCACCACAACCGTCTCAAATTTTGCTTCCGGCACTGGCAGATTCAGCTGGTCACTGGTTTTTATATCCGCGACCTCTTTAAAAAGGTTCATCAGTTCCGGAAGATTGAAAAATTTTGCAAACCTGGTTCTTGCCCGGTATCCGGTTCCTTCCGGAGCCAATTCAATCGCCGTAGTACTTTCTCCGAAGGTGGACGCCCAGCAGTCAAAGTGAGTGAGTCCCTTTTGCTGTAAGGTGTTGTACTGGAGGTAGCGCATGACGGTGTATAATTCCGTCATACTGTTGGAGACGGGAGTGCCGCTGGCAAATACTACGCCGCGCCCGCCGGTAACTTCATCCAGATACCGGCATTTCATAAACATATCGCTGCTTCGCTGGGCTTCCGATGTGGATAACCCTGCTACATTTCGCATTTTTGTGTATAAGAACAGGTTTTTGTATGCCTGGCTCTCGTCCACAAACAGCCGGTCTACGCCAAGCTGCTCAAAGGTAATCACATTATCCTTCCGATCTGTGTTAAGCAGTTTATCCAGTCTTGCCTGGAGTGACTTCCGGGTCTTTTCCATCTGCTTGATGGTAAAATTCTCGCCCCGGCTCCGTTTCAGCTCATCCAGTGCTTCGGTCACATCATCGATCTGTTCCTGTAAGAGCCGTTCCTGCCGCTCCGCTGAGATGGGGATTTTCTCGAACTGGCTATGGCCGATGATGACCGCATCATAATCCCCAGAGGCAATCCGTGCACAGAATTTTTTTCGTTTTGCAGTTTCAAAATCTTTTTTCGTTGTCACCAGAAGTTTTGCGCTGGGATAAAGCCTCAGAAATTCATTCGCCCACTGCTGAGTCAGGTGGTTGGGAACCACAAACATCGACTTCTGGCACAGCCCCAGCCGTTTGCTTTCCATTGCTGAAGCAGCCATTTCAAAGGTTTTCCCGGCTCCTACCTCATGTGCTAACAGTGTATTGCCGCCATACAGCACATGAGCGATGGCATTCCGCTGATGCGGCCGCAGCTTAATGTCCGGGTTCATGCCGACAAAATGAATGTGGCTGCCGTCATATTCGCGGGGACGGGTGCTGTTGAACAGTTCATTATACTTTGCCACCAGTGTTTCTCTGCGTTTCGGGTCACGCCAGATCCAGTCCCGGAAAGCGTCCTTGATTGCCTGCTGTTTCTGTTGAGCGAGGGTCGTTTCCTTTTTGTTGAGAACACGCTTTTTATTGCCCTCTGCATCTTCAATGGTATCGTAAATCCGGGCATCTTTCAGATTCAGAGTATCCTCCAGAATTTTATAGGCGTTCGCCCGATCTGTACCATACGTCACATAGGCCGCCACATCATGCCGCCCGGTACTGCTTTTACCGGAAATCTGCCATTCTGCCGTAATCGTGGAAAATTTCACTTCAATAGCACGGCGGAGATAGAAGGGTGTCTCAAAAGTTTCCTCCATAAACTGTTGGATATACTTTGGATCAATCCAAGTAGCGCCCAAGCGCACCTCAATCTCCGAGGCTTCCAGGTCTTTGGGCTGGGCTTTTTCCAGCGCAGCCACATTAACCGTGTACTGTGGATCGGTTTGTGCGGCAAGCCGTGCAATCCGCAGCTTATCGCGCACATTACCGGACAGATATTCATCCGCAGTCTGCCAGCCAAGTTCCGGCGCTTCCGGTGCCATGGGATCACGGAAAATCACGCCAGTCAACTCGCCGGTGACGGCCTCGAAATCATCCGCTTTCCCCAGCAGTTCTGCCATAAACGGAATGTCTACCTTGCCACGTTCTCCGATGGAAACCGCCAGTGCTTCGCTGGGCGTATCCACATGGGTCACATGACGTTCCGGACGGATGGTGCGTTTGGTGAAAATATCGGCTTTGCTTTCCAGATTTCCATCTTCATCAATATTCTCCAGCGAGCAGAGCAGATAGTAGGAAGAATCCTCTGAAAATGCCTTCTCGTTGCCACGGCTGTTAATCAACCCATACTTTTGGGTAAAGGCATCGTAGGCGGTATTTAGTTCCTGCTGTTTGGCCTCGATAGCTTCCTGTGGATAGTCTTCCAGCTGGTACTCAATCAGGTCATTGACGATCTGACGCAGCTCCACCATGCCTTTGACCCGGCCTTTTGCGGTATCGTTTAAGTCAACCGGCGACATAATGGAATTTTCCCGAAAATATACTTCGCCGTCTACCACCGTGTAGGAAAAGTTTTTTACCGTCGGATCTGCAGGCAGTACAGAGGCATTGTCCTCCAGTTCCGGATTCTCCCGTTCCTGTGCTACATACTCCCCATGGATATGGGAAATCGCTTCTTTCAGCTGTTCGCTTAAATCAGCGCCGTCAATGGGCAGCACCGTACATTCCTCTTTGCCATACTGAGTGCTTTCGGTGGAAAGCCGTCCCAATACCATCTCGGGATGCTCCACGAAGTAGCTGTTTAAGGTCAGCCCGTCCTCGTTGCGTCCAAGGTGAATCCAGTCCGCATCCAAATCAATGGGGTGTTCCCGTTTTTGCAGGAACAGAATATCTGATACCACATCCGTACCGGCATTGGCACGGAACGCATTGTTCGGCAGGCGGATTGCCCCTAAGAGTTCCGCCCGCTGTGCCAGGTATTTGCGCACCTCCGGGCTTTTGGCGTCCATGGTATAACGGCTGGTCACAAAAGCAACCACACCTCCCGGACGCACCTGATCCAACGCTTTGGCAAAGAAATAGTTGTGAATGGAAAAGCCCAGCTTATTGTAAGGTTTATCATTGACCTTATAATCGCCAAAGGGGACATTGCCAACCGCCAAATCATAAAAATCACGACGGTCAGTGGTTTCAAATCCGGCAACAGTGATCTCTGCATTGGGATACAGCTTTTTTGCAATCCGCCCGGAAATGCTGTCCAGCTCCACACCGTAAAGACGGCTCTGCTGCATACTCTCCGGCAGAAGACCGAAGAAGTTTCCTACGCCCATGGACGGCTCCAGAATATTGCCCTGACGGAAACCCATCTGCTCCACGGCATCGTAAATCGCATGGATCACCGTGGGGCTGGTGTAATGTGCGTTCAAGGTAGAAGCCCTGGCAGCCGCATATTCCTCCGGTGTCAGAACCGTTTTCAGTTCCAGGTATTCCGTTGCCCAGTTACCTTTGTGCTCATCAAAAGCATCTGCAAGGCCGCCCCAGCCGACATACCCGGAAAGGATTTTCTGCTCATCCAGCGTAGCCGGGCGGTTTTCTTCCTCACATTTTTTCAGAAGCTGGATTGCCATGATGTTGGCGCGGAATTTCTGCTTCGGCCCGCCTTCACCCAGGTGTTCATCGGTAATGCGAAAGTTTGCAGCAACAGTCTCCGGTTCCGGACGTTCCGCCTCGTTTACACGCAGCCGTTCCACTACAATATCATAAGGCAGTTCGTTTTGTTCGGCAGGATAAATAGTTTCCGGCTCCGTTGTCAGTTCCGGTAATTCTGGTGTATCTGATTCTTTTTCTTCCTGCACAAACAGGCTGGCGTTTCGCTCATCCTGACGGAGAAGTTCTTCAAACTGACTGCGCCCCATAACCTTGTTACTCCAGGAATATGGGCCGGTATCAATCCGCACAGTGGTGTCGCCAACGTAACCAAGAGTGCCGCTGATAGGCTGATCAGGCGCAGGCAGGAAGACAGAATCGCCTACCTGGTAGGACGGCTGTCCCTCAAGTACCGTCTGCTTTTGCCGGTAACCTTCCGGGTTCTGATAAAAGCCTTCCTGCTCATGGATATACAGTCCGCGAAGAATGGGAGCCATGTCGCCCCAGCTGCCGCCCAGCGCCGCCAGCCTGCGTTCTTCACTGTCCAGAATCTCCACTTCGATACCGGTGGTGTAGGTGCGGAAATCTGCCGTGTCCCCGGTAGCCAGTTCCATCGTTTCCGCCCGGTTTGCAAACAGTTCTGAAAGCCGCTGTGCAATCCGGGTATTGCCTTCCCCATCCCGCAGCCAGCCAGAAATATACTCTTTATCCTGCGCAGAGAGCAGTCCAGTAGCCAGCACTTCCAGCAAATCCTGATCGACATTTGACGGATTGGGGGCAAGATACTCCGTTACAGCGCCGTTGCGGCTGTCCTGCCGAAGCAGTCCCTCGAACCGTTCCCGGCTTTCTGCACGGAATACAGGGTAAGTCACCCCATTAGGAAGGAGCTGCACCGTGTCTTCCCGCAGTTCGGTAATCCGATATTCCTGATTATCCAGGTAAACGGTATCACCCATGTGATACGGCAGCGAAGCGGGATCGTATGCCGGTTCTTCCGGGATGGCCTGTTTGATTGCTTCATATTCTTCTTCCGACACCGTGATGTCTACCACATGAGTGGGGTTGCCGGTGCCAATGGTAATATCATCACCACGGCGGGTAATCGGATACTGGCTCAGGTCATGAACTTCCTGGTGTTCTGCTGTCTCTTCGGAGGCGGCGTTTTCTGCGTCCTTTTCGTTATCCTGATTTTTAGGCACAGAAAAAGGACCGGGCAATGGTTCGCTCGATCCTTTCATGGACTGTTTGGCGGTGGGGGCTTCCTCTGGAAAAGTAAAACTTAACTGTTGATAAGCTCCGTCAAAATCACTTCCTCGACCTGGGCTTTCAGTGCGTTCATGTGCTGTACCCACGCCATCGCGTTCTGCTTCTTGTCCGGAGCCGGGTCTCTCTCCAGAAGCTGGCTCATCATCTGCTCCAACCTCTGGTTTGCCGTCTCCTCGATCTCCAACAGGTGCGGATACAGCGTCCCGTTCAGCAGGAACTGATTGTACAGAAGCGGACGGTTCTCCTTCAGATACGCCCGGCGCATCCGTCCATATTTGCCCAGGGGCTTCTCCGGCTGCTCGTCCAGTTTCAGGTTCGGAATCAGGTAATCCCCGTTCCTCGTGTAGGTTAAGGTGTTCTTCATCCCATTTTCTCCTTTCCTCAATGGCTTCCCGCTCCGCAGTCCGGATAGTGTCCCCGATCTGCAGGAGAATCTGCCTGCTGCATTGGCTGACGACGGAACCCAGTGCCATAACTGCCGGAATGGTGTTGAAGTCGAAGATCGGCATGAAGTCCTCATGCCCCATATATTCCGCTGGATTCAAACCGCACCGGCTGAGTACCGTATAAGTGATGCTGGCGGTGGCTGCTGTCTTAAACTGGATTCCGATGTTGTAATTATCGTACCCTTCTAAGAAGGAATCGTCAACGATGTAGAAGAAGTCCTTCTGGTTATCTGCCCAATACTCGTCTGCCAGAGTTCGGGCGGCCGCCGCAATCTGTTCGCCCAGGTCAGCTCCACCAACGCCGTAGTTTCGTTCCAGCATAGCCATAATGGGAACGATATGCTGATCCTCCATTGTCCACAGCCAGGGTGTCCGCGAATTTTCCCTTGTTCCCGTATCTGCCACGTCAAATACATAGCGCAGACGCAGCTTGTCACCGCGCTCATCTAAAAGGGCAATCCCTTTTGATCCGCGCCGGACGTAGCGGTTCATCTTGTCATTCCATAAATCGTATTCTGCGCAGGCGGTGGCATCCGGCCTTTGTGCGTAAATCATCATCTGATCCATGAACGGATACTTATACAGCCGGGAAGCCGTGGTAAGGAACTTTGCCCATTCCTGCCAGCTGGCTGTCAGTCCTTCCAGAGTTTCTTTTGCAACCGCCGAATAAAAATCTGCTTTACTCCACATATTGGCCTCCTTCCTTACAGCAGAAAAAAGCCGGGACAGTGTTTTCCATCCCGGCAGTATTTAACTCCTTGTCAGTCCATAAAATCGGGGTACAA
Source organism: Blautia sp. 1033sp1_1033st1_G9_1033SCRN_220408 (assembly GCF_040929965.1). Classification (NCBI taxonomy): domain Bacteria; kingdom Bacillati; phylum Bacillota; class Clostridia; order Lachnospirales; family Lachnospiraceae; genus Blautia; species Blautia sp. 1033sp1_1033st1_G9_1033SCRN_220408. Next base: position 99,563 of record NZ_JBFKZO010000007.1, read on the forward strand.
ATCCAGTGCCGAAAACTCCTGATCGTTCATCTGGCGCAGCTTTTCCAGCACACAGTCGGTCAGTGTCAGCAGCTCTGTTTCGTCGGCCTGCAGATAGCCCCGCATATCCGTCAGATTTTCGATCAACTCCAGACGGGTGCCGGAATTGTACAGGCACATCAGATTCATTTCATTGGAAGTAAATGTCTTCATCGTTCCAAGCTCCTTTTCTTTTTCTCGTATCATCGCTCCTGTTCCGCGTATTTGATCGTGGATTTCTTTCTGACCTCACAGTGTGGCTGGTTTTTCAGCTGCTCCACCACAGAAGGCTTCTCAGCTTTATCCTTTGCCGCTTTCTCCTTACGGTCTTTTGCACCATTATTAACAACGCCGTCGATCATACCGTAATCATCCTCAAGCTGCATTTCCGCATTTTTCAGATAATTCTCCGGGATAAGTCCGGGAAGTTCCTGAAAGCAGGTACTGTCACAGTAATAACAGGATACCGCGCCATTTTCACGGATGGCAACAATGTCGCTGACCGAAAGACTGTGACCCTTAAAATCTTCCGGGCGATCCAGATTAAATTTCTCGAAGACGCTTTCCAGAAAGGCGGGGCGGTTCGTGTGAATCGGTAGTGGTGCGATATATACCACTTCATAATGGTCGATATTCACTTCCATATCCATCCGTTCCAGCATCCGCAGGGAAGAAAACCGCTCCATGCGTGTTTCCTCAATATCGCGCAGCTGCAAAATCGCATAGTTGTCCCCGGCACTATCCAGGAAGGCTTCCAGCCTGCCGTTGTTTCCCGTATTACCGTTTACTTCATCCCACTTTTCAATTTTATCCTGTGACATAAACTCCCTCCTGTGAAATTCTTCCCGGTCATAATCGGTCAGTTCCCGATTGCGGCTACTAAGCCTGCATTGTTCCATCGCCTGATCACGGGCTTCCAGAATCGAAGTTTCCAGTCCGCCCACTTCTCCGGCAGCTACCGGCTGAAATCCCTGATCGTATAAATGGTACGCCCATCCTGACAGACTGCGTTCCACTGTCAGATAGTTTTGACTTCCCAGCTGCCATGCGGCAGTATCCCGGTCAAGCTCCGGTTCCGGGCGGCAGGTTCCGCCGCCGCGTTCCAGAATCTCTGCAAACTGGCAAATGTGGTAGACGTTGTTTCCAACCTGGGTATGGTAGTCGTCAATGTAGCTGCATTTGGCTGCAAAATGTCGATCCGGATAATCCACCTGAATTGTCCCTCCGTCCGGGATACGGAACAGTTCCTTGTACCGGCTGTCGATAAAGCGAATATCGTGGGAGGGAAGACTGGCTGGTTCCTGAAGGCTTCGGCGTCGAATCTCTGACTGGGGATACGGAAGCAGGGACAGCAGTGATACTTTCGCCACTTCCTGACCTTCCAGTCCAATCTCTTCACAGGCGGCTACCCGTGCAGCTGCCAGCGGGGAGGCAATTCGACTCTCCAGAAGGTCTTCCCATGTTAGCATTCCGGAGTAATTTTCTTTCTTATCGCTCCGATGGAACGCTTCATACTGAAAGCCGCTTTCCGTTTCCTTGAGGTGGAGAAAAAACTGACGGTCTACCAGATAAACTGCTTCTAACTTTTCCGCACTCATTTCCCGCCACCTCCGCTTTCAAATTCCAGCTGAAATTTCGGGCGTCCATCTGCTTCGGTGGACAGCAGAACAGAAGCATTGTAGGTCTTTCCGGTTTTCTGGCTTTTGCAGTCCTTCACGCGGATTCTTCCGTCCCGTACCAGCCGCTCCGCCATCTGAGCAGTGAGGCGTTTGCCAATTTTCTTGAAGTAGGCGTTGTCTTTCCAGAGAATGAAGCGGCATTCTCGATTGGAGCAAAACCATCCCTTCTGACGTTCTATGACTTCAGCCCCACAGTGAGGGCAGGTTCCGATTACAGTTGTACCAGGCATAAGCACTTTGGCTCCTTTCACAATCTCATAGTTGTTGACCAGTTCCATAATCATGCCGGAAATCTCATCTATGAAAGTTTCCGGCGCATATTCGCCGTGTTCCACCTCCGACAACTTTTCCTCCCAGTCTGCTGTCATAGCAGGGGACTGGAGCTGCTCCGGCGTTACGGTAATTAAGGCTTTCCCTTTTTCTGTGGGTATCAGCGTCTTTGCCTTACCGCTGCCTTTGCGCTCCAAAAAGCCTTTCAGAACCAGTTTTTCGATGATGGCGGCACGGGTGGCAGGAGTGCCAATTCCTTTCCGTTCCGCATCCTCTGGAAAGTCATCGGCGCTGGCTGCTTCCATTGCCTGTAAGAGTAGGTCTTCGGTGAAATGCTTTGGCGGAGAAGTTTTTCCCTCTTTTATTTCTGTTTTCTGAAGGGGAAGTGCCTCTCCCTCTGCTAATGGCGGAAGCATTTTTGCAGCTTTTTCCTCTTTCGGAAGAAGCTGACGTTCCATCGTTTTCCATCCATCATCCAGAATTTCTTTCCCTTTGGCAGAAAAGACAGTACCGGCACAGCTTAGCTCCACGGCAGTTTCCGCATACCGGTGCGGCTCGCTTACAGCGGCAAGAAGTCTTGCTACGATCATCCGCAAGACAGACTGTTCACCGGCAGGCAGAGCCATAAGGTCAGCTTTCGCTATGCTTGCCGTGGGAAGCAGGGCATGGTGGTCGGTAACTTTTTTCCCGTTGATTACTGCGCTTGCATGAACCACAGCGGGCCGCTGTACATCAAACGCAAAAGCACTGTTTTCTGTCAACCCCGGAAGCGATGCCGCCATATCCTCGGTCAGATACCGGCTGTCCGTGCGGGGATACGTCACCAGTTTCTTTTCATAAAGGCTCTGCGTATAGTCCAGCGTCTGTTGTGCCGTAAAGCCGAAAAGACGGTTAGCTTCCCGCTGAAGCGTTGTCAAGTCATAGAGGGCTGGCGGCTTTTCCGATTTCTCCCTGCGCTCCACCTTACAGACAGTTACCGTTCCTGCTTCCTGACAGGCTTTGCGGCACAATTCTGCATCCATTTTTTCTTTGAATCGCTCACTGGAAACAGTAAAATTATTTACCGTAAGCTGTACCGTATAAAACGGCTCCGGCATAAAAGCGGAGATGGCTGCTTCCCGCAGTACCACCATGCCGAGCGTGGGAGTCATCACGCGCCCTACATTGAGGGTCACACCATACAGGCAGGAAAAAAGCCGGGTAGCGTTGATCCCGACAATCCAATCGGCACGCTCCCGGCAAAGAGCGGCTTCATATAAAGTATCATATTCTGTCCCCGGTTTCAGATTGGCAAAGCCCTCCCGGATCGCAGTGTCTTCCATAGAAGAAATCCAAAGGCGTTCAAAGGGCTTTTTGCATCCGCACTGATGATAGACCAGACGGAAGATCAATTCACCTTCGCGCCCCGCATCGGTTGCACAGACCAGACTCTCCACATCCGGGTGTAACATCAGCTTCTTTAAAATGGAGAACTGTTTTTTCGTTGCCGCCGTCACCTGGTATTTCCAGGAATGGGGCAGAATCGGAAGGTCTTCCTTTCGCCATTTGGCATAGCGTTCTTCATAGCTTTCCGGCTGCGCCAATTCCACCAAATGCCCGATACACCAGCTGATAATGTAGCCGCCGCCTTCCAGAAAGCCATCGCCGCGCTTTGTTGCTCCCAGCACTTTTGAGATACTCTGAGCGACTGAGGGCTTCTCACAAACCACGAGTTTGAGCATGAGCAATCAACTCCTTTCGATTTTTGGCATGAAAAAAGCAGCCTGTACCGGAGTACATGACTGCCTATGTTTACTTCAACGCTTATTCTTCATCAGGTGGCACATGATCCCATTGTGTATCTGCCGCCCACCACTGTTTATTGTAGTATTGATAATCCTCATATCCGTTATCTACATCAGCATAGTTATGAGTATGTATTTCTCCATCTCTTCGATCTCTATAAGAAACACGATATGAGTATGGTTTCCCATCTTTCTCCCAATTATTGGTGTTCGGATTCCAATATTTTTCGCCCGGTTCATGCTTAATGACTTCGGGTGAATAATCATCTTCCGTACTATCTGATGTATCCTGCTCCTCTGATGTATCAGAGGTCAATAGGACTTTAGCAATGTATGCGGCTATTGCTGCCGCACTGACAGCGATCCACTTTCCATTTTTTTGAAACCATTTTTGCCGTTTATCCTTTTTGCATTCTTTACAAATGTCTTTTTTATAATCATTTGGTAAAGGCTTCCCACAAATTGTACACTGCTTCAAAAAATCTGCCCCCTTAATAACTATAGCTGATTTATTTATTATATCATCCGTAACGGCATATCGCAATTTGTATGTTCAAGGCAACTCGAAAGCTGCCTCGTTTGGGAAAGTAGGGTTACGCCGGTTTAATCCTATGCATCGTCTTCTCCAGACTCAGAGTCAATTTCTTCACCGTCAGTCACATCGTCCTCATCCGGCAGCTCAAAATCATCATCCTCGTCTTCGGTATAATCCGCGTCCGGATCAGGCTTTGTCTGTTCAGCCTGCTTCTTTTTCTTCATCTGGAGAAACAGGAATCCACCGCCACCAGCCAGCACTGCCGCAAGCAGCACAATAATCGGAAGCATATTCGTGGATTTTTCTTCTGGTTCCTCTACCGGTTCCGGCTCAGGTTCCGGTGCAGCTGTCTCAGGAGTCTCCGGTTCTGTTTCAACTTCCAGACTTTCCTGATACTGTGCCGCCGCATCCTCATCCATCAGACTGAGAAGATCGGCTTCATCCACCTGATTGAGGAAGTGGACGGTCTGTTCTCCTTCATCGTCACGGTCAATAATCAGGTAAAAATAATTGCCGTCCTTGCTCACCAATGTGATGAACTGCTTTCCAGCACCTGTCGGGCTGCCGTTGTCGTCCACAATCGTCAGATTGCCATCCGGCGTCAGAGCTTCCATGGGTTCCTCCGCTGACTCCGGCTCAGGAGTTTTCTCCGGCACTGGTTCTTCCTGAACTGGCTGCGATTCTGCCGCAGCGCTTTCATCCACATAAGCGTAGGCGTTTACCGAAAATACACCCATACAAAAGGTCATAGCCAAAAGCAGCGCGAAAAACTTTTTAATCTTCATCCGTGGCATCCTCCTTTACCACCTGATTCACTGCTCCCGGAGAGGGAAGAGACTGCGCGGTCTGGCGCAGCAGCTGTCCCAACTGTTCCGGAGTCAGGTTAAACGCATGAACCAGGTCATGAATCTCCGTGTTTTCCTGTTCCCGATACCGTTTATCCAGTTCCTTATAGCGGGCATCCCATTCGTCCCGCCTGCGAAGAGCTTTATCCCGTTCTTCGCCGATTCGATCCAATTTTGCACTCATTCACATACCTCCTCAACGAATGCGTCCATACGCATAAAAATGAGATTGCCAGTAACTTGTTTCTATCGAAGCATAAGAGATCGGATTTCCGCAGTGGATCATCATCCCGCCGCCCACATAAATTCCCACATGGCTGGCACCGGCAGTATCATACGTCCCCTGGAAGAAGATTAAATCACCGGGCTGTGCCTCACTGGCAGGAATAATATCACAGGAACCCATAAGGCCGTTTGCTGTGGTTCTGCCAACATTCCAGCCATTGCCGCAGTTGTTGATTACCCAGCAGACAAAACCAGAACAATCAAAGCTGGTGCTGGGTGAACTTCCGCCCCAAACATAAGGAAATCCAAGATACTTTTCTGCCTCGTGAATCATATTGGCGAATTTTTCATCGGTCAGAGCTTCTCCCGGAATATCGTAGTCTGTATAAGGGCCGGTAGGCGTGGCATAAATATCATCCTCAAACAGATAGGGACGGTTGCCCTGGGTCTGCAACAGGATGTTATACCGTTCCTGCTGATCCTCCGTCAGTCCTGACGCAGCGATTGCCGTCCCCAGCCCATTGTTTCTAAGTGTGACATTGAGAATATAGTAGTTGTATTCCACCTCAACCTCATATTCTTCTTCCGAGGTTTCACCGGTTTCCGGATCGGTCACTGTATGGGTGCGTGTCTCCGTGCGTGTACGCACCTCCACTTTTTCCTCAAGGGTGAGCGTATACTGACGGTCAAACAGTTCCTGTAAGGTTTCCTGGACTTCCGCTCTGGTATAATCCTCAAACAGAACTGTCAGGTAGGCAGTCAGCTCATAAGGATTGTGGTTGATCTCATCCAGCTGATATCGGTATTCATCATAACCGGGATGCGTAGATTCGATATTGTCGATCTCATTTTTCAGTGCGGCTTCCAGTGCCTTATAATCCTCATTGGTTCCGGTAATGTCTTCATCCGTAGCAGTGAAGGAAGTACCCAGCAAAGAGCCAGTACCGCCCTGAACCATGGCAGAACAGGAGGAAAACGCCCCGGAAACCATCAGAAAAAGCAAAGCAAATACCAGAATAATTATCATGGCATGGGTATGCCGGACAGCAAATTCTTTGAGCCGTTCCAGCAGTGTTTTCGCTCCCTGAGCAGTCTTTTCGGTGCCTTTTGCCGCACCACTGGCAGCCTTAGAACCAGAGGCAGCCCCCTGAGCAGCTTTTGCTGCATAATATTGTTTCTTAATTTCCTGACGCTGCTTCCAACGGGAAATAGGATTGGATGCAATCTCCGGGTTATCCGTTACAGCCTGTTGATAAAGGGCTTCCACATTTGCCTTGTCTGCTTTCCGGTCAAGCCGGGCTGCTTTCTGGTAGGCTTTCAGCTTATGACCGTACCGGACATTACTGACAGTCCGTGCAGCGCCTTCCGCAAATTCTTCGCTCTGATGCGCCGCCTGTACACCCACGTTGTCATCCTCGTTTTCCGCAATTTCATGGTGTACACGGCCAGCAAGCGTACCGGTCACCGCATGGGAAGCAGTGCGGCTGATACGGCTGACAGGAGATACTACATCCACTGCTGAATCGTTGAAGCGTAAATGCTCATTAACACCTGCTGTGCCAGCTTTCTGTTTGCCTTCCTTTTTGCCTACCGATTTCTTTCGATCTGGTACCGCTTTCTTATTTGCCTGTCCAGATGTCTTTTGAGAAGAATCCGCATCTTTGGAATTATCCTTTTTGCCAAAGCGCAGCTGCTCCTTGCGGTCAGCTGCCTTATCTTTCTCATGCTTCAGCTTATTCTTTGTGGGCAGCCGGGCTTTCGCGGCGTCCGCCTTATCCGCAGCCCGTTCCGCTTTCTTTGCCGCACGGGCAACCGGCTTATTTGACAGTTCCTCTTCTTCAAACCGCAGGCGTGTGGTTTTATTCTTCATCCGACCGCACCCCCTTTCTGTTCTCCCGAATCCGCTCTTGCGCGATTTTCCAATATTCCTCTGAGATTTCCGTTCCGGTAAATTTTCGTCCAGATTGAATCGCAGCCAACGCTGTACTTCCCGTTCCCATAAATCCATCGAATACTAAATCACCCGGATTACTGGATATTTGAATCAGCCACTGCAGACAGACTTCATTTTTTACCGTTGGATGAAAGATTCCATTCTTTTTCTGCCACATGGAATGGTGTGTGGCCTTCGGGTATTCTGAGCCAAACCAGCAGTCCGAAAACCGTGTCTTATACCGTTTGCTAGGCTGGCGTCCCTTGTGAAACATAGTGCCTTCTTTATTCCGGTTTTCCAGAAGCGTAGTTGAGTTGAAAACTCTCCGCCCTTTTTGACAGAAGATCACCCACTCTGCGCTGCTTGCATAGCTTCCTTTCAGATCGCCAATCCCTCCAAGCGTTCCTTTTTCAATTACCAGGCAATTTTTGATGGTAAAGCCAACTTCCTTCAGGCATTGAAAATGGTACGGATAGCAGTCAAAACGGGTAAAAAAATACGCATGACTGTTCATGCGTAAAATGCGGTAGCTCTCCCTGGCAAATGCAGGATAATCAATCCCATCATCTCCCGGAAGCATGGTGTGCGGATTCTTTGCGAACTGATTGCTGTAATGGATGCCATAAGGGGGATCGGTCAAAATCAGGAAAACTGACCCGTCCGGAATTCCTTTCATAAAGGTCAAGCAGTCCTCACAAAAAATTCTGTCCTCGTAGTCCCTGGGAAAAATCCTCTCTTCATTTTTGAACGGCATCTCACGCCTCCCGTTCCATAACCTCCGACAGCTTCGATGTCATGATGCTGTACAGCTCCAGCTCTGTCGGGAAGTGGTCAACGAAGGGCAGGATCACGTTTCCATAGAACAGAAGACCTTCGCCCTCGCCGGAATGAGTTACATAGGAAAGCTGGTGGGGACTGATATTCAGCTGGTTCGCCAGAATCTGCCGGTCACCGGCAGCCTGGTTGAGCATGATAATAAAGTCAGAATTTTCAAAGATATTCTCCACCTCGCGGCTGGAGAGCAAGTCTTTGACATTCTGCGTAATTCCGGTCGGAATGCCGCCCCATTTTCGAAAACGCTTCCAGATTTCTACGGAATAGGAAGCGGTCTGTTCCTCTTTCAAAAGAAGGTGGAACTCATCCATATAGTAGCGGGTGGTTTTACCCTGTCCACGGTTCTTTGTCACCCGTCCCCAAACCTGATCCTGGACAATCAACATCCCGATTTTTTTCAGCTGCTTGCCAAGCTCCTTGATGTCGTAGCAGACAAACCGGTTTTCAATATCCACGTTCGTCCGGTGATTGAACAGATTCAGAGAACCTTTGACGTAAATTTCCAGTGCCGTTGCCACATGGTGGGCTTCCTTTTCATCCTGTGCCAAAAGCGCATTGTAGAGATCCTCCAGCAATGGCATATTCTCCGGCACCGGGTTCTCAAAATAGGGTTGATAAATCTGATGCACACAGCGGTCAATGACTGTCTTTTCCACCGGCTGCAGCCCTTCCTTGCCGCCCACAACCAGTTCGCAGAGCGACAGGATAAAATCTGCCTTCAACGCAATGGGACTATCTTCCTCACTGTAATTGCTGTTGATGTCCATGGGGTTGATATACTGGGTACTGGCAGGGCTGATTTTAATGACCTGACCGCCCATGCGCGTCACAAGGGGTGTGTACTCGCTTTCAGGATCACACACGATGATGTCATCATCCGTGGCAAGAAAAGCATTGGTGATCTCACGCTTTGCCGAAAAGCTCTTTCCGGAGCCAGGGGTGCCGAGAATCAGACCATTGGGCGTTTTCAGTTTCTTCCGGTCAACCATAATCAGATTGTTGGAAAGCGCGTTCAGGCCATAATACAGCGCCTCCGGGCTGTCCTGAAACAACTCCTGGGTGGTAAACGGGATAAAGATAGCCGTGGAACTGGTGGTCAGCGCACGCTGAATCTCAATCAGGTTCTGTGCCAGCGGGAGACTGCTCATAAGCCCCTGTTCCTGCTGGAAGTCCAGGCGGCACAAATTGCAGTTGTGCTTCTGTGCAATGCTGGATGCCTGGAACACATTGGTTTCCAGCTCCTGCAGCGTTTTCCCGGTATTCATCACCAGAAATGTAATCAGGAACATTCGCTCATTCTGGCTCTGCAATTCCTTCAAAAGCGCCTTTGCGTCTTTCCCGTAGGTAGCCAGGTCGGAGGGGATGATGTCGATGTCATACCCCGAACGAACCGCTTTTTTCTGTTCCTCGATCTTGCTGCGATCCAGTTCTGTAATCGTGCGCTTAATGGTCTTAATGGCCTTGTTCTGGTCTACGGACTGGATGTGCATTGTTACAATCTCACTGGATTCCATATCCAGAAAATCCTTCAGCAACTGGTCGCTAAGGTCAGAAGCGGTAATGGAGAGAAAACTCATCGCACCGTACAGAGATCCCATCTGGAATGTCTTTCCACCGGGGAAAGAAAAGCTGCTGGGCGCAATAAAATCCTTCACCGACAGTCCAGACGCGGGCAGCCACTTCCAATCAAAATAGAATTTGTCATGGTCGCCCATGTGGAACATGGCGTGCATCAGGTGCAGCCGTTCCTTCCCGTTCAGCGTCCGGGCAGAAACGCCCAGGCGGCGGAAGTTGTTGAGCAGGTCTATCTGAACGTGCTCCAGCCGGGGCTTTGCCTGCTTCATGGATTCTGCTTCAATACCGAAGGTCAGATATTTGGTTTTGGTCAGACCGTTGTTGCCACGTTCCAGCTGCTGACGGAGCATCTGGCTATATTCCTGGCGTACATCATCGAAGCCATCCTGCCGGGGCTGAATCTGAATCCGGCGTTCAAAGCTCTCCATATCAGTAGCCATATTCATAAAGGACAGTTCAAAGTGAATGGAGCTGTCAAAGAAGTTCAGAAAGCCGCACCATTCCTCAAAAATGGAAGTCTTGTCCTCCTGCTGAGCCAGCTGGTAGTTAATATCCTGAAACTGAATGGTTTTCGTGTAATAGCGGTCACTGACCCGACAGATGCCGTCCGGAAACATCCGCTGAAACGGGATGGACTGCTGTGCCGTGCGGGGAATGCCATCATCCCGCTTCGCTTTTTCAATGACAGAGCGAATCTGCTTTTTCTCCCGCTTTGTCAGAGTGTCCGGCAGAGCCATTCCGCTGGGTTCTGCCTGTTTTTTTCTGTTTTTCAGAGCAAACAATACGCTGTACCTCCTGTTCTGCCCACGCCTGCCGCATCAGCACCGCATAGTAATTGTTGGTCTGATAGGGCCGGACTTTCGGGCGAATAAATTTTGCTTCGATAAACTGTTTCGCAATGACTTCCAGCGGCTGCCCGTGTTTCTCATACATCCCCAGGAAGAACATGGGGAGCATAATAATCATCATGCCGATGGCGGCAAGAGACACATTGCCGGACTGCTTTAACAGAAAGAAAGCCGGAACGCCCACCAGCGCACCGGCTCCGAAGCAGAGAAGCTGTCGTTTTGTCAGGTTGAATAATACTTTTGATTTCACCCGTGTAAGGTCACGGGGAACCGAGATATAAGCTGCCAATTTGCATCCCTCCTAGTCTAGTGAGCGGAAAACACTCCCTTAGCGAGAGCGCCGGTCTTAAATAAGGTAAAGCACAACAGTACCGTGTAGCCGACTACGCCCCAGATCGAGGCAATCACGTCATCGCTGAAAGAGATTCCCTGAATCAGTACCGCGTAAATTCCGACACAGATCAGAATCAGAAATCCCTGAAAACCAAGCGCCAAAAGCGAGCGCAGATAATTCTGTCCCACCTGGCTCTGCTCCCGATTGCCGAATGTGGCAAAGGGAATCGGCGCAAGGCTCACGGCCAAATAAATTTCTATCATCCGGCCATACACGATAATGAAGATAATGATACTCAGCGCCCACATGGCGACATTGAGCAGGAACGACTGGAGGAACAGACCAATCAACGGGCCAATGTCCATCTCCATCAGGGTTTCTTCCAGAGTTTCCAAAGCCGCTCCATCAATGGCTGTGGTATCTGAAATCAATCCGCCTGCTCCGTTAATCACGTTCTGGCAGACATCAAACACCGCCATGGTGATATTAAAGCAGTTGGTGATCAGCATAACTGCCACAAAGGTCTTGAAAACCCACTTGAAGAAAATCCAGGTTTCAAAATTGGCAAGGTTATTGTGATCGATAATCATCTGGATCAGTTCGTAACAGGCGATAATCGTAAGAATAATGCCTGCAATCGGGATAATGACAGATTCCGACACATTCTGAATCATAGAGAAGACCCCCGGCGAGAAATTCGCCGGGGATGTTCCCACCTGCGTCGCAACATCGCCAACCTGCTGGTTGACTGCATCAAACATCCCGGACAGATGATCCATAATCCCACCGACCAGCACTTCTTTCAGCCATTCGGTAATCGATTCCCAGATAAAATCCATCCGGCTGCGACCTCCTTTCTGCCCGCCCCGCATTATGCGGGACGGAGCGAGGATTTACAGGGTTTCCGATTAACCAAACAGACCGGACAGGAGCGGAACGAGAGTGATGCCGATCAGGGCAACACCGCCGCCCGCCATAAGCTGTTTCATCCGTTTTGTTCACGCCGGTGCGCGATTCCAGCGCGGTTCCACCTTTTATAAGGCGAACACCCCATGTTTTCACATAGGCGCAGACTATATCTTCACCCGCTGATTGCGGGGCAGACCTCTTCGGGCCGCTTGACCCTACTCCTGCAAAGGATAGTCGTTGAACGTCCCTCTGTTCGAGGTTTCGCTGCTGATTGCCCATTCTTACCGGCGTTTAGGTTCGCACCTTGCGCGATCCATGTGTTTCTTTCTGCTTTCGCAGCCATCACATTGGAGCCTGTTTCATCTCTGTGTTGTGGCACACATGGCTTTAGGGGTTCCCAGCAATTCAGTCTGTCATCGTGTGGACTTTCACCACACGCTTCACGGCAATTACTTGTCCGTGGAGGGCATTCATTACCCCTGAGATTTGGCACCGGGATTGTCGTTGCCGTAACCCTCCAGAAGGTTAATCGCGCCCCAAATACCAAGGCCAGCGCCGAGAGCAACAACGAGGGTCTGGAGAACGGTAATCGCTTCATTAAAGAAATCCATACAAAATACCTGTGACCGAAGCATATCGGGAGATTGTCTGTAATAAGAATCCGCACAGCAAAGACAGAAAGCAAAAGCCGCTGGCATTCTTCCTTCCAACGGCTCCCGGCTTCGGTCTTTCCTTTCTTAAATTGATATTGTGATTTCTGCATTCTGTTTTTGCAGGCGGAGAGAATGCCTGAATGTGAACCACACATTAGAACCGGATAAATTACTCTGCTTACCGCAGTCAGTCTGTTCTTTGCGCAATCAGAAATTCATGGCATAAATAAAAAGCCTGCCATTCCAGACAGACTTGCGTTACAAAGCGTCAGCATCCACGACTGTAAAGACATCGTTCTTTTTCAACTTCATTTTCCTGTTCAGGAATTTCTCAATGTCGAAGGTGTTGCGCTTATCAAAATCGGACGTGTATTTGTAGTTCGGGTGCTGGGTCAGATCATATTTATCGGACAAAAATGGCCGGACGCCGCGCAGCTGAAGGATGCACTTGCCGCCGTCCAATACGGCAAGCTCATCGATGGAAGCGAGATCATGACCGGTCTTTTGATAATTTGTGCCGTATGACGGGCTGTTGCCCCTGGTATCGGAGGTGTTGAACATATCATGAGGTAAGCGCCTCGTGGACGCTCCCTCCCGAACCGTGCGCGCACCTCTCGATGCACACGGCTCTCCGTAATGCCGTAAACTAACAAAATCAGTCTTTTCCGTGTATTTCACGGTGGCACGCCGGGCATACCGCCAGCGTTTTTCTATGATTTTTGAGCATAATCCTTTCCCACTCATACTCACCGCTTAGGCTTTTCAGCCGTTTTACCTGATGAATCTCCACGTCATTCGTGTACTGCCCGCAGAGTTCGCAGGTTTTGGAACGCAATTTCGCCGCCAGACGGTTCGGCCTGTCATACTTCTTGTACGCAGGCAGCACATCCGCTTGCGGCACATTGGGCTTGTCCTTACGGATGAATGGCCCTCTGTAAAATGCGCTCTCTTTAGCACCGCTTTTTGTCTTGTAGACAACAGTGAAACGCCCATTCCTGAAATATTTCAGTTTGATTTTATTGGCGGTTGTGCGGTACTTATTTGCGAACGTTTTTAACATGCTGTAGTGCATGAGGCTCGCAAATTTACTCATTGCACACACATTGCAGGCTAATGAGTAGTAGTTATACAACCCTCTGATTTCAGAGTTGTATTTTGACAGGATTTCTATATCCCTGCGGTTGATGAGTTTAGGTCTGTGGATGGCTTTCCAATGCTCTTTTTGTGTGATTTTATCCTTCTTGATACGGATTGCTCCGTACTCCATCAGCTTCGATTCCCATTTCTCATGAGGCATATATAACTTGACTGCCCCGCTGTACCCCTTTACCTTTTTCCCCTGACGTTTCGTGATTTCCCGGCTTTTGGAAATGGAAATATCATAGCCGAGAAACCGCGCCCGGTCGGTTGCATGGGTGATTTTGGTTTTCTTTTCAGACAGAGTAAGGTTCAGCGTCTCTTTGAGGAATACTGCCAAATCGGCTTTCAGAGCTTCGGCGTCTGCCTTGCTTCCAACCACACCTACGATAAAATCATCAGCATAGCGGACGTATTGCAGATTTTTATACGTTTCGTCCCTGAATTGCTTCGATGGGATTTCGCGCTGTCTTTCCCGCAGCCTGCGCAGTTCCCCGGCGCGCTCTTTCTTTTCTGCCTCGGTCAGGGTGTTCCAGATTTTGGCGTTTCGGCGCTTATATGCCTGTACTTCCCGATTACGTCTGGCGTATTCCGGATTTACCTTGCGGCTCAACCGGTTTCCCTTTACAAAGGCTGTTTTGTATTCCTCCATGTGCATATCTAATTCGTGCAGATAGATGTTCGCCAGTATGGGGCTGATACCTGACCCTTGCGGAGTGCCGCAGTACGTCCTGTGGTATTGCCATTGTTCCATATATCCGGCTTTCAAAAATTTCCACATCAATGAAATAAATGCTTCATCATCAATGCGTCTGCGCAGAATGTTAATCAGCACCTGATGGTCAAAGCTGTCAAAGCACGCCTGAATATCCCCCTCCACAAACCAGTTTGCCCCGGCGAATGTCCGCTGTAATTGCTCCAGTGCTGTATGACAGCTCCGTTTCGGACGGAACCCGTGGGATTGGTCGGAGAAAGTGGATTCGTAAATGCTTTCCAATATCATTCGGACTACTTCCTGCACCAGCTTATCATCCCCGGAAGGGATTCCCAGCGGACGCTTTTTACTGCTGTTTTTCTTTGCAATATAAGTGCGTCGTGCAGGATTAGGACGGTAAGAGTGGTCTTTGAGTGCGTTAATGATACGCTCTATTCTCGGACTGCTCATTCCGTCCAGTGTTTCACCATCCACTCCCGGCGTCATGCTCCCTTCATTGGCGTAGATATTTCTATATGCCAGAAGGTAAAATTCCGGGTTGTACAGGTTCCGGTATAGCCTTTGGAACTTATACGATGGATTTTTAGACTGTTTGTTTAGGCTATTTAATACATCAGTAGGATTTCTCATAGTGCCTCACGCACCGTCCTTTCTTTCTTTGTATTAAAGGCATACTGCTCCCCTTCGCCATGTGAGCGGCTTTCCCGCTTCCGTTTTTACGGCTATCCCTGTCTATTCAGGGTTCCCGGACTACTATGGGAGCTGTGTAACCATACCCGCAGACGAGCGGGGTTAGGTCATCCCCGGTAGCATATGCCAAACGTAGCGTTCCGTGTTGTCGGTAATATGTGGCGTTCGCCGTTTATCTCAGTCCAGAGATTGCCTTGCTTTGGATATCCCGCGTCTGCCGACTATCGAGCGACAGCCGCCAAAGCACCGTGCGTTACAGCTTCTTTCGCACGTAGGCCAGATACTCCCAGGCTCCGGCTACCAATCAAGCAGTTTAGCTTTCATCCTCATACACGGATTTTCATTCCCATATGGAGCGGCTTTCAGAAGCTTGTGCCATTCCATATCTACCACTGTATTTACTACAATGACAACGACATGCTACACTCCCCAGAGGGTTTCCCCTCACGGATAAGTCGTGGAATGATAGACGTTAATTTTCACCTGCCTTTCTTGATATCTTTGTCTACCGCTTGCTAAAGGCGGATTTTGGCATACACCCTTACGGGCGCACAATCGTTTCCTTACCCAGGGCGGCATTTAGTTCTTTCAGTGTTGTCGGCTCAGAGCCACCCAGGAAAATCTGCGAATCCATATTGCCGACAATCGTATCCGCATTGTCCTTGTAAATGGCTTTCAGCTGACTTTTTGCCTGCAGCACCAGGCAGGCGGAGATTTCACGGCTTCGGATGGTTGCTACCAGCTTCTCCAAGTTAGGGATCTGCCCAATATTGGCTGCCTCATCAATCAGACAGCGCACATGAACCGGAAGCCGACCTCCATACACATCATCCGCTTTTTCGCAAAGCAGGTTAAACAACTGTGTGTACACCATCGAAATCAAAAAATTGAAGGTGCTGTCCGTATCACTCATGATTAAGAACAACGCCGTTTTCCGATCTCCAAGAGTATCCAGCTGCAGCTCATCGTAGGCAGTAATTTCCCGCAATTCCTGAATGTCAAATGGAGCCAATCTGGCACCGCAGGAAATCAGGATCGACTTTGCAGTTTTGCCAGCGGCTAATTTATAGAGTCGGTATTGCCGAACCGCAAAGGAATCCGGCTTCTTTCTTTCCAGTGCCTCAAACATCAAATCCACTGGATTTTGAAATTCTTCATCATCCTCCCGGACTTCCATCGCATTCAGAAATGTCAGCAGCGTAGCAAAATTTTGTTCCTCCACCGGAGCCTCGTAATGGATATAGGCGATCAGCGCCGTATAGAGCAGCTTCTCCGATTTTTCCCAGAACTCGTCACCGCTTTTTCCGTCCCCCTTCGTATTCGCCATCAAAGTTGTCACCAGTTTCAAAATATCCTTCTCGCTATGCACATAGGCGAATGGATTGTAACGCATGGACTTTTTGAAGTTGATAGTGTTAAAAATCTTGATCCGATACCCATACTTTAGCAATGCGTTTCCGCATTCGCAGACGATCTGGCCCTTCGGATCGGTGACTACAAAGGAAGTCGGATACTCTTTGGAGTTGCACTGGAGGAGATTGGGCTTAATCCAGAACCTGGTCTTACCGGAGCCGGAGCCACCTACAATTAAGACGTTCTTATTGCGGGCATTCTTTGGATTGGCAGGCCGGTTCGACAGCATCAGGCGTTCCGTCTTTGTAAGGATAATATTGTCCTCAAACTTTGGAGCCACGAACGGTTCAATATCTTTGGCTGTTCCCCAACGCGCCGACCCATACTCCATATTGTGGCGATACTTCTTAGCATTTTTCCCTTTCAGATAAACTGCCAGCCGGACACATCCTCCGGCAAACAGCCCGACCAGCAAATCGGAAGGGTAGAAGCTGGGCATCGGATTGGTAAAAGCCTGACCAACTGTGGAGAAGAACGCCAACAATCTCGCAGAAATATCCGTTCCTTCTGCCAGGCGCCATGCTTCTCCGAGATTGGTAGCAAGCAGCCCAAGGATCAGATACGGGATATTCAGAATTACCAGGCGTTTGATTTCTTTCTTACTCATAAATCACGCTCCTGTTTCTTCTGCCGTACCTTCGCAGGCATGGAAGCCACCAACTGCTTCAGTTTGTTCAGCTGCTTGAGCACGCTCGGTTTCTTTTGCTTTTGCAGCAGAGAAGCGGAGTATTCCTTAAACGCAGCCGTCATGGCGTCCCCGTCTCTGGCTTTGAAGAACACCAGATACCGAGGCGGCGTCTGGGACGGATCTTTCGTAATGGCATAATCAATGCCATACTTGTCCAGAAACCGCTTAAAGCCCTTGATGTCCGTTTTTTCAATTTCGATATTGGTAGCACCCTGATTTTGCCCTAACAGCTGATCAATGGTCTGCTCACCTACGGGCTTTTCGTTTTCAGCAGCCAGTTTCTTTGCTTTTACATTGCGTCGGTGCTGCATATATTTCCGAAACGCCGCAAGCAGCGCCCGACCGCTCAGCTTTGTCGTACTGATCGCCAGATTCAGTGTCCTGTTTTCTACTTCCTCCTGCAATAGACCACCTCCTTAACCCGAACACGGAATCGGGAAAAAATGAAAGATGCCGGATCAGGTAGAAAAACTACCATTCCGGCATCAACGAATCTGTTCTTTTTTATCGTAATGCAGGTGTCCCTGCACTACACGGGCATGGCTTAAAATCTTGATGTGACCTTTTTCCTGATTTTCGAGGGATTTTCGATACCCTTCATCCGTTAAAAACAAACGGGTTCGCTCACCTTGCCATCCAACAGGAGAATCTTTTGTCAGAACATCAAAGATAATCATATGGCGGGTATCGTCAGCAAAGCGCTCCAGTGCCATATACTCATGTCCGTGATACTCCTTTGCGCCAGCTTTCAGACGCATTTCTTCTATCAGTTCACCAATCGTTTTTCCGTTACTCATGCACATCTCCTTCCGATTGCGTCAGCGTAATGCTGCAATCCACCTCATTTCCCCAGACATCCCAGCCGGGAGACGTTTCCCTTGCGAATAACTCAATGCGCGGTACATCACCCACCAGCGAAACCGCCAGCTCACGAACAATATCCGGCTTTTTACTGTGCCGCTCTCTGGGACTGATAATCAGCTGAGAAATACCTGCGCATTGACGTTTTGGTTTCCCTCTGACTGCCAGCAAACATATCTCAGCATTACTGCGTGTCCACCATCCAAGGCCGAGAAAAAAGCCGTTTCCGGATGGATTCGTCTTTACCCATACAAAGCCGACTGTCTTGTACTGGAAACCCCATGCTTCAATCAGCCGAAGGGCTTCCGGGAGCTTTGGAAAGGTTGCCCACAGAAGCAATACACAATTATCTGCCGCGATTTCTGCAACGGGAAGCTGATATAGTTCCTCATCTGACATTGTAGCGTAATGGTTAATTGCGGCTCCCTGTACCTTGCCGCTGCGGTAACGCCAGGGCGGATCGGCATAAATCATCTCATATTTCTTCATACCTCACCATTCAGCAGAAGCGCCGGAAAGTCCTGCCCGTCGGCACAAAGAATTACCGTGCGGTGAGCGACCACGCGCTGTACATTGTAAATGTCCTCGGCAGTCACAGAAACGTCCTCACCGTCACCATCCACATCATAGAAGATAGCAGGGCCGACCAGATATTTCCGACCGTCCAGCACCAGAACCTGCCGTTCATCATAACTCATAAGCAAATCACAGTCCGGAGCCTGAATCACGGAATCGTCTGTGCCGAAGCATTTCAGCACATCAAAACATTCGGTGACGTCTTTTACCTGGATACCTTTCCCCGGAAGCGCAGCGACCATCAGAATGTAATCGCTGTCTGTTGAACTGCTGTGCAGATCGGTAGCTTTCAGGCAGTGCCGGATTCCATCCAGCATTTCTCCTATACCTGCCACCAGCAAGTCCACATCTACGTCCGCTGCATTGGCTTTAGCATTCATTTCATTTTTGTTGAGCATATTTGTTCTCCTTTACCTTGACTGATCCCGCTGTCTCTTTTTCTGCCATTGTTCCAACAGTCGGATAATCGTATCTTGCATTTGCTTTGGAGTATAAGAGCGTGGGAAATACTTACGGAGTACGTCATTCTTAAGCGTGACCGTATCCAATTCGCTCTTTTTCTCTTCATTCATAATCGTATTCATAGCTTCCCGGGTACACATCCCTGCCTGACTGAGCTTCTTAATCCGCTGAGCCTGAGACAACGATGGAGTGGACTGTCCGTAATCCATAGCTTCCAGGAAACCTTGCTGTTCCTCTTTTTTCAGAAAAGATAATTCCACCGCCGGGTTGAATGCGATTTCTTTACGATCCACCATATCCAGAAGCTCCGGGATCAAATTGGTCAAATTGATAAATCGCTGAACCTGACGGGCGCTTTCACCGGTTTGCTCAGCAATAATCTCTCTGGATTCTTTACTGTCAGACTTCCGGCCAAGTTGGCCGGAAGTTAAATCCGTCCGTTCACCCTGATGCTTCATCGCCTCCATCTTCATTTTGTAGGCAAACGCACGCTCACTGGGGAGAAGCGTTTCCCTTTGAAGATTGGAGTCCACCATGGCAATGGTTGCGACATCATCATCCATCTGCCGGACAATCACCGGCATCGTTTCAAGCCCAGCAAGTTCAGACGCCCTCATGCGCCTATGACCTGCCACTAATTCATACCCGCCCTCCGGACGTGGACGGGCAAGCGCTGGAGCCAACACGCCAAACTGCGCTACGCTTTCCACTGTACGCTGCATGGCTTCATCATCCACCACCCGGAAGGGATGATTTTTGAACGGATGTAATTCAGAGAGCGGAATCTCCTGAACCCGTTCAGATTTTTTTACAGGCATTCATAAAACCCTCTCTTTCCCGGCTGTACAGCCGTTTTTTACTAGGAGAACAGCACCTCCTTGACCAGTTCCTGCTTTGATTTTCCAATCACAGTGCGCCGGTCTAGCCCTGGAACGTGTACAGGCGTACACATTTCCAGTACCCGGCTATAAATTCTAGCGTGTGCCACATCTTCAGGATTGCGGAGCTGGCTGATTGCCAGGTTTGTTGTGATAATCAATGGAAGTCCTGCCTTATAGCGCTCATCAACAACAGCGTAAACCTGTTCCAACGCATACTCGGTATTCCGCTCAATGCCAAGATCATCAATAATCAGCAGAGAGAATCGGTTGAAGGAAGCAATATAGCGGTACCGTTCGTCTGAATACATGGCACCCATCTGGTTTAGAATTTTGGAGAAATTGGTCATCAGGACAGGAACGCCTTTTTCCAACAATTCATTAGCAATACAGGCGGCCAGGAATGATTTTCCTGTTCCAATATCACCCCAAAGCAAAAGGCCAAGGTTTTCTGCCTTGACCTTCTTCCAATTCTCCGTATACCGTTTCGCCATCTGGACGCTGGGAGTATCCGTCGCTGACGCAAATGTCCAATCCTGAAGATGTCGCTCCTGAATACCTGCTGCTTTCAGACGGCGGACGTAGAGCAACTGCTCTTCCTCCTTCATACGCTGTTCCTGCTGTTCTCGTTCTTCCTTCTGGCATTTGCAGATGCAGGGCATGATCCGTTCTCTGCCCTCAAATGTGATCCGGCATTGAACCGGCGTATGACATTTCCCGCAATAGATGAGTCCATCTTCGCCAAGATACTGCTCCGGCCCAGGTTCTTTCTGAATCTGAATACGATCCAGAAAATTGAACATTGTATTCATAAACTTTCTCCCTCCTCGTACCGATAGTTATCATGGCTATATACGGGCAGTTTCGACTGTTTGGAATCTCGTCTTGCCCAACTGCGGATGGTAGCCAAATGATTTTTATAGCGCCTTCCGCTGGAAGCCATATATTCCGACAATCGTTCAATGCGGTTCTGATAGTCTGCTGGAAACTCAGTTTGGAGTTTTTGCAATTCTTCGTCCGAAAGAAGTACATTCTGATACATTCCGTACCGATGACGAGAGGATTGTGATACTGTTTTTGCCTTCTCATCCGTACTTAATTGTTCTTTACTTGATCCTTCTTTACTTCTTTGTGCGGGAGTTATCGTATCCGGCAGAGCCGTATTCGGGCTTACCGTATCCGGCTTTTCCGTACACGGTGAATCCATACACGGCTGCGATCTCGGCTTTTCAAAAATCACATACTCCGTCTGTCCCAAGCGGCCGTTCGGTTGACGAAGCTGATGGCGCTCCAGATAGCCATGTGTTTCCAGCTCTTTCAGCGCGGTGAGAATACCGTCCACGCCCTCCAATGAAATTGCAGCAAGCCCTCTCACAGAGTAATGCCATGTATCCGGCAGGCTGAGAAGCATAGAGAGAAGCCCCTTTGCTTTCAGACTTAGGGACTGATCGCGCAGATGGTAGTTACACATAGTTGTGTAGTTGGAGTTTTTCTCTACCCGGAAAACTGCCATCTCAACCACCTCCTTACGGCGCTGTACTCGTTAGCAACATATTCTTCACTTCACACAACCTCCTTGCATTGCTTACTTTTTGCTTCTGCCAGTAACGGCAGAAACAAAAAAAGAGCGGTTACCCGCCAGCCAGGATTTCTCCTGACGGCAGATAACCGCTCTATGTTCAATTCATTTTTATCTGGGCTTATCCTATAGCTGAAGCCCGATTTTTTGGTTGCAGTGAGACTTTTTACGCCTGTGTACCTTTGATTTCTCTACACCATTTTTACACCATTTCGGCATTCTATAGCATAGAGATATATAAATCTTTATATGGGTCAATATACGGAAAACCTTGATTCTATCACGCTTTATGGGCATTTAGAGACAAGCATTGAGATATAAAATTAGGAGCATAACTTACGATACCTAATTTCATTTCTATGTATATCTCCTTTGAGTGTATTGATTTACAGTATTTTCAGATATCTTGTGTATATTCTTCTTTTGTTATAATCATGCTCATTTTCATGCAAAAGAGCTCTGACACGTATGGATTATAACACACCAGAACTCTTTTGTATACCTTTATCCGATTTTGAGTCTACACGGTATTCACCTGCAAACCGCCACATTTAGCCCCAATTCAGTCTCTTGTCATTAACATCAGCAAATTGCCCCCGGAAAAGGTGATCCTAGCCTCCTGCTCCTTAATCTCATTGCTGACAGTAAGCCCGCTTTGGGCGAACCGCAGATGATGATCAT
Organism: Blautia sp. 1033sp1_1033st1_G9_1033SCRN_220408; assembly: GCF_040929965.1. Taxonomy (NCBI): domain Bacteria; kingdom Bacillati; phylum Bacillota; class Clostridia; order Lachnospirales; family Lachnospiraceae; genus Blautia; species Blautia sp. 1033sp1_1033st1_G9_1033SCRN_220408. Next base: position 121,685 of record NZ_JBFKZO010000007.1, read on the forward strand.
GCAGCGGATATTTAAAGCCTTCCAGGGTAAGTCCGGTCACATCTCCTCCTACAGAGAAAAAAGATACATACTTCCCATACTGCCGGTCTTTGTGAAGAACTGTGCCATTATCCACAAGGGTGATAAAGTTATTCACGTCTGCTAGCCGAATATTCACACCCCGTTCTTTGCCTGACAAAAGCAGTCCCAGATTGGCCATCACATGATCCAGCCTGGTACCTGTCCCTCCAAGGATCAGAATGTCCTTTGCTCCCTGAGAAATAGCCAGATTCACAGCTGACTGTGTATCAGAATCATCTTTTTCAGGCTTTAACCTGCGGATAGAAATCTGTGGCAGTTTTTCCATGTATATCTTTCCCTCCGAGGAAAGGCTGTCAAAATCTCCCACTATCAGATCTGGCGTTATGTCTGCTATTATGAAAAATTCCAGGCCTTTATCTGCTGCGATCAGCTGCAAAGCTTTACTATGGGAAGTGCTTGTCTGTGTTGATGTTTTTCTGTTTGTTTCTTTTTTCAGTTTTTTTAAAAAATCGAGGGCAAAATCAACCTGGATATTGCCCCCGCTAACTACTACTGTATCAATCATATGCTTCCTTATTCCAGTGTATCTGCTATTTCATGGATCTTATTCTGGATATTTCTTACATTCTTTGCAATATCATCCTTGAACACCCAGGAGCCTGCCACAAAAAGATTGGCTCCGGCCTTCATTACAGTTACAAGGGTATCCTCATTGATCCCGCCGTCTACCTGAATATCCACATCCAGCCCCTCATGGTCAATCAGTTCCCTAAGCTCCTGGATCTTCTCTGTACACTCATCTATATACTTTTGTCCCCCAAAGCCTGGCTGAACAGTCATAACAAGTACCATGTCAACATCCTCAAGCATATGGCTGATATCATTTACCGGAGTAGCCGGTTTGATAGATATGCCTGCCTTTACGCCTGCATCATGGATCAATTCAATGGTACGTTCCAAATCCTCACATGCCTCCGCATGCACAGTAATGGAATCAGCACCACAGTCTACAAAATCCTGAATATAACGACCAGGCTCTGTAACCATCAGATGCACATCAAAGAACATACCGGATTCCTTGCGGATAGATTTGATCACCGGCATTCCAAAGGAAATACTTGGCACAAAATCGCCGTCCATAACATCAATATGAAGCCATTTTACTCCCTCGTTTTCCAAGATTTTAATCTGTTCGCCCAGGCGGTTAAAATCCGCAGATAAAATAGACGGACACAACTGATACATAGTTTTAATAATCCTCCTTATATTCCGCTTAATATTTATATTTCATTTAGTATTTACGCTTATTTTTATATTTCATTTTATATTTCATTTAATATTTACGTTTGTCTTTTAATTCCTGATATAATACCAAATAATCCTCATATCGCTGCTTACTGATTTTATGGTCCTCCAATGCCTGCTTCACCTGGCAGTCCGGCTCATGGATATGTCGGCATCCCTGAAAACGGCATTGCTGTGCATACCTGGTAAATTCCGGAAAATAATCCTTCAGCTGATCTTCTTCCATATCAGTCAGGTATAAAGAAGAAAATCCAGGTGTATCCACCAGGAAGGTATCCTTTCCTACAGGGATCACCTGGGAATGTCGGGTAGTATGACGTCCCCGTTTCAGCTTACGGCTAATCTCGCCAGTCTCCATACAAATCTCATCCTGAAGCCTGTTAGTTAGCGAAGACTTTCCAACCCCTGAAGGCCCGGCCACAACAGTGGTCTTATCCTGCAGTACCCTGCGGATCTGATCTACTCCGATACCATCTTTGATACTGGCAGGAATCACCTGATATCCACAATCCTCATAAATTCTGCACAGTCTCTGCTGTTCTTCTGGTTCTGCAAGATCTCCTTTGTTAAAACAGATCACAGAAGGAACATCCTGCTGCTCCATCATGATCAGAAATCTGTCAAGAAGAAGAAAATTGGGCTTAGGGCTTTCCATGGCAAATATCACCATTGCCTGATTCACATTGGCTACCGCCGGACGGATCAGCGAATTCTTCCTTGGAAGAATCGCTGTTATATTTCCGGTCTTTTCCTTAGGATCCAGAATGCTGATCTGTACATCATCCCCTACCAAAGGCTTCTGGTTATCTTTACGGAAAATTCCTTTAGCCTTGCACTCATAGGTTTCTCCGTCTTCTGCATAAATATAGTAAAAGCCTGCAATTCCTTTTATGATCTTTCCCTGCATGGATTATTCAGCCTTTTCAAAAGTGATAGGATAATGTCCCAGTTCCTGATAGCTTCCGTCCACTTCCTCTGACAGATAAAGCGTACCTTCGCTCACACCAGGTGCACCTGTAATGTCAAGCTGATATGGGAAAGTGATCTTCTGACCCTCTACGATCACGGAAGCAGTAGGTACTCCTCCTACCTCCTGTACAAGTTCCAGACGGACAGCGCCGCCATTATAACCGGTAGGGGTATTCAGTTTCTGTGTACATTTCCATACTTCTCCTGCAGCTGCCGCCTGGCTGGCTGTATCATTGCTTGATGATGCAGTGTCTGATGTACTGTTATCTGCAGAAGCTACACTGTCTGTAGATGTATCTGCCTGTGCGCCAGGCTCCTGGTCACCTGTACTGATGGTAATAGTCATTGGCTGATCCGGATCTGCTGCCTCACCGCCAACCGGATCCTGTGAAATAACTTCCCCGGCTGCCACATCTGTGCTCTTCTGTTCATTTATTGTAATATCGATAAACTTACCAAGAGTTGTAAGTGCATCATTCTTCTGCATGCCCACTACATACGGAACTTCTGCACTGTCACCGAAATCCAGTCCACGGCTTACATACAATGTCACACTATCACCGGACTTGGCATCTGTGCCGGATGAAGGCTCTGTATACATGGAGTATCCAGGATCTACCTGAGGATAGCTTCCTGTGTCATCTGCTTCACTGTATACCTTCTGTACCTGCACTACCAGTCCCAGATCCTCCAGCTGCTGCTGTGCATCAATCCCTGTAGTACCGGATACATCCGGGATACTTACATCCTGTGTTCCCTTGCTGATATAATATTTAATCGTTGTATTCTGGTCTACCATTGTTCCAGGATCAAGATCCTGCGAAGAAATCCGGCCCTTTTCCTGTGTAGATGCTTCTTCTCCCATAGATTGAAGGCCAAGATGCAGGTCAGAAACAAGAGTCTTCGCCTCATCTTCTGTCTTGCCTTTCAGATCCGGAACTGCTACCTGCCCCTCATCTGCCGGTGCTTCCGTAACCTGTGCTTCCTGCTGCTGGTCTGTATTGTCACTGCCGCCAATAAGCCCTGCTGCACGGCCAATGAAGATGATCAGGACTACAAGAAGGGCTGCACCAAAGATCAGTGCCAGGATCGTAATGATCAGTCCGCTGTTTCTCTGTTTCTTTCTTCTTCGTGCCCTTTCGCGCTCCCGCTCTCTTTCTCTCTCCCGCTCTCTGCGGCTTACCGGTTCATCCGGCTCATCATAATCTGTTTCATTGATCTCTTTTTCCAGTTCTTCAATATCTGTCTTCTGCTTTGGTGTATGCTTGATCTCACCAAGCTCTTTGTCAGAAATCACAACGGTTTTGGCATCATTATCCACAGATGTAAGCTTCACAAAGTCCCCCTGTGGATCGATCAGGGAATGCTTCAGGTCTGCGATCACATCTTCCATTTTCTGGTAACGGCGGTCTACACTCTTCTGTGTGCATTTGAAGATGATCTGCTCCAGACTGTAGGGAAGATCCGGTGTATATACACTGGGCGGAACCATTTCCTCCTGAAGATGCTTGATAGCAATGGCGACTGTAGTGTCCCCGTCAAAAGGAACCCTGCCTGTAACCATTTCATACAAAGTAATACCAAGTGAATAAATATCACTTTTCTCATCACTGTATCCACCACGTACCTGCTCAGGAGAGCTGTAATGTACAGATCCCATCACATTGGAACTGATGGTATTGGAGGATGCAGCCCGTGCAATACCAAAATCTGTAACCTTTACCTTTCCGTCTGTGGAAATCATAATATTCTGAGGCTTAACATCCCTGTGTACAACACCATGGCTGTGTGCTGCCTCCAGTCCCATGGATACCTGAATAGCAATACTGGTAGCTTCCTTTACGGAAAGCTTGCCTTTCTTGGAAATATACTCTTTCAGAGTGATTCCCTCAATCAGTTCCATGACAATATAATATATCCCATCATCTTCCCCAACATCAAATACATTTACAATGTTAGGATGTGTAAGCCCTGCTGCTGCCTGGGCTTCACTTCTGAACTTTTTAACAAAGGTTGCATCTTCACGGAATTCCGGTTTCAAAACCTTCACTCCCACATAGCGGTTCAGCTTATGATCCTTTGCCTTATAGACATCCGCCATTCCGCCGGTACCGATTTTTCCTACTATCTCATAGCGTTCTGCTATAATCATACCTGTCTTTAACATGTTTCCACCTCATTCGTGAATGGTTCTATCAATATAACTGCAATATTATCCTTGCCGCCATTCTGGTTTGCTTCCCGTATCAGTGTATCCCCTTTCCAGGTAATATCCTTATCCGGGTTTGTTATGATCTCTTCCATCTTACGATCTTCAACCATATTGCTCAGACCATCGGAACACATCAGGATCGTGTTCCCCGGCTCCAGCTTCAGGTCAAAAAAATCAACATCTACCGTCTTTTCAGCACCAAGCGCCCTTGTGATAATATTCTTATCCGGATGGTTACGTGCCTCTTCTGCATTGATCTCTCCAAGCCTTACCATCTCCTGTACAAGGGAATGGTCTCTTGTCACCTGGCGAATCTGTCCCTGTACAACGTAAAGTCTGCTGTCTCCTACATTTGCCACATAAGCATAATTCCCTACAATGGTGGCAACTACCATGGTAGTCCCCATCCCACGAAGTCCTTCATCTCTCTGCGCCTGATCAATAATTTCTGTATTGGCAGCTTCAATCGCATGACGGATCACCTTAATGGGATTAAAATCCGCATCTGCCTGAATCTGGGACACCAGAGTCTGTACTGCATGTGCAGATGCATAATCTCCTGCATTGTGTCCGCCCATGCCATCGGCAACAGCAAAAAGATTAGGGAGATTTCCGACCGGCTCCTGGGAAACAAACACATAGTCCTGGTTCATCTTCCGCTTCTGCCCAACATCAGTCGCTGAATATATCCTCATTCTACTTCTCGCTTTCTGTTTTCTCCATATAGCTTTTTCTTAATTGCCCACAGGCACCGTCAATATCGCTGCCCATTTCCCTTCTAATAGTAACATTAATTCCATATTTTTCAAGTTTTATTTTGAAATTCTCCACTGCCTGGTGGGTGGAACGCCGATAAGAACGTTCCTTAACCGGATTAACAGGAATCAGATTTACATGGCAATTCATGTCCTTGATCCTGCCTGCCAGCTGAGCTGCATCTTCATCCCCGTCATTCACTCCTGCTACCAGACTGTACTCAAAGGTGATCCTTCTGCCTGTTTTTTCAAAATAATTCCTACATGCATCTAATACCTGTTCCATAGTATAGCGCTGGGCTATAGGCATTAATTCCTGTCTTTTTTCATCATTTGGTGCATGAAGTGACAGGGCAAGAGTCATCTGCAGCTTTTCTTCTGCCAGTTCATACATTCTGGGAACAATCCCACACGTGGAAACGGTAAGATTCCTCTGGCTGATATGAAGTCCACCTTCTTCTGTAAGAATATGGATAAATCTAAGAAGATTCTCATAATTGTCCAGCGGTTCTCCTGTTCCCATCACTACCACATTGGAAACCCGCTCTCCTGTCACTGTCTGGATCCGGTAAATCTGGTCCAGCATTTCTGAAGGCAGAAGATTTCTGGTCCAGCCTCCTATGGTAGAAGCACAGAATCTGCACCCCATTTTGCAGCCCACCTGGGAACTGATGCATACTGAATTGCCATGCTTGTACTTCATCAACACACTTTCGATCACATTACCATCGGACAGTCTGAAAAGATATTTCCTGGTACCATCAATGGCAGAAATCTGCTGATCTACCATTTCCAAAACGGTTATGGGATAATCAGACAATTTTTCTTTCAGGCTTTTAGGCAGATTTCCTGCCTCATCCCAGGACGTGATCAGATGCTCATGCAGCCAGCTATAGATCTGCTTTGCTCGAAAAGGCTTCTCCTTTAGCTGCACCATCAGATCCTTTAACTCCTCTATGCTCATCGACTTAATGTCTGTCATACTCTTTTTCCTTTATTTTCTTCTGAATTTTGCAATAAAAAATCCATCTGTCTTATGTACTCCCGGCAAAAGCTGAAGATATCCAAGTGCTGTTGTCTCGGAATGCAGTTCCTCTGGCAGACATGGATCCAGACTTTCCAGTTTAAACGGATAGTTTTGCAAAAACCACATCATATTTTCTTCATTTTCTTCTTTTGCAATCGTACAGGTACTGAAGATCAAAGTACCTCTGGGCTTCACATAATTAGCAGCACGATCAAGGATAGTTCGTTGAAGAATCACGATTTCCTCCTGCTTCTGCGGTGTTACACGATATTTGATATCCGGTTTCTTCCCGATCACTCCATATCCGGAGCAGGGAACATCTGCAAGCACAATATCTGCAAGCAGCTCTGATTCCTGGTCAAAAATCGTAGCATCCTGCACCTTTGCCTGTACATTGATAGAATTGGTGCGTCTGATGTTTTCTTCGATCAAATTCACCTTGTATTGACTCACATCCCTGGCATCAACCGTGCCAAAACCTTCCATCTTATCTCCTACATGCAGGCTTTTTCCCCCTGGCGCAGCACATACATCAATCACATAATCTCCTTTTTGCGGATCAGCTGCCTCTGCAACCAACATGGAACTTACATCCTGTACCAAGATCTTCCCATTAATAAATGCATCCAGTGCCAGGATATGGTCAAACCCTGAGATATGGCAGGCATAGGGCAGATAGGGGGCAGGTTCTACCTTTACTCCCTGATCAGTCAGGCTTTTCACAATAGCCTCCTGAGAATTCAAATATGTACGGCAGCGTACAGTCAAAGGCTTTTCTTCAAGAAAATCTTTAAGGATCTTCTCTGTAGTCTCCTCACCATAAGCCTCCAGCCAGCGTTCAACCAGCTGTTCTGGCATGGAATATTCAACAGACAGGCTTCTTACCAGATTCTCTTCTCTGGAAGGAAATTTCACCTGATCCATCTCTCTTGCAATAGTACGAAGCACTCCATTCACAAAAGGCTTTAAATTATAAAAACCTTTTCTCTGGGTCAACTTTACTGCTTCGTTACATACTGCACTATCCGGAACACTGTCCATATACCGCAGCTGATATACGGCACTGCGAAGAATTTCCCGGATAGGCGGTTTCATTTTATCTACTGTTACTTTCGAAAAAGAATCCAGAATATAATCAATCTGGATCCTGTATTCCAAAGTTCCCTCGCAAACTCTTGTGATAAAGGCCCGTTCCTGTCTTGGCAGAAACTGATATTTGGAAAGGGCACTGCGAATAGCAATATGACTGTGCTCTCCTTCCTCGATCTGAAGCAGGATCTCCAGGATCATCTCTCTTGGGTTAATTCCATTAGTCACGATCTCTACCTCCGGCAAGAATAATCAATCTTAACAGCTGGAGAATGGATGAAGCCAACGCTGCCACATAAGTCAAAGCCGCTGCTGTCAGTACCCTTCTGGCCCCCAGATTCTCTTCTGTACTTAAAATCCCTGTGCTTTCCAACAGCCTAAGAGCCCTGGAGGATGCATTGAACTCTACAGGCAGGGTCACAAGCTGAAACAAAACTGCCAGCGAAAAAAGGACAATCCCCAGCATCAGCAGGGAACGCATAGAAAAGATCAGTCCTGCCAGGAAAATCGGCCATGAAAGGCTGGAACCTAGGTTTGCCACCGGAACAATCGCTGAACGGATATTCAGTGGTGCATAATTCACTGCATGCTGAATAGCATGCCCACATTCATGAGCAGCCACACATACAGATGCCACAGATGTCTGTCCATACACATCCTGTGATAAAGATACTGTCTTAGTCCTTGGATCATAATGATCTGTCAGACTGCCCTGGACCGGTACGATCTTCACATCATAAATCCCGGCTGCAGCCAGGATCCGCTCTGCAGTCTGTGCACCAGTAAGGCCAGAATCACTTCTCACACGACGATATTTTGAAAAAGTGCTTTTCATCCTTGTAGAAGCGATCAGCGAGATCACAAGTCCAATTATCAGTAAAATATACGTAGGGTCAAAATAAAATCCATAAGGATATCCGTACATAAGCCTTCAGCTCCTCTCATCAAGCACATCTGCTTTAACCTAACAGGGTTCCCTTTTCTATTTTATAGCCTCGAAGGAATGAAGCTGTATCCATCCGTTTCTTTCCTTCCAGCTGCACTTCTGTAAGTACCAGTGTACCTTCTCCACAGGCCACAAAAATACCGCCTTCCTGTGCCTGAAGTACAGTTCCCGGTGCTGCTCCCTGATGGTCATCTTCTGTTTTGCATTTCCAGATTTTCAATGTTTTTCCGTTTACAAAGGTATACGCACTGGGCCATGGATTTAACCCGCGTACCAGCCTTTCCAGCTCTGTTGCAGTTTTGTGGAAATCGATTCTCCCCATTTGTTTGGTGATCATCCCGGCATAAGGAGTTGGACTTTCTTCCGGTTGTTTCTCATAGACAGCTGTTCCATCCAGAATATGCGGCACAGTTCTGATCAAAAGATCTGCCCCCGCATCTGCCAGCTTATCAAAAAGGCTTCCTCCTGTATCCTCATCTGTAATAGGAACCACCACCTTTGCAATCATATCTCCTGTGTCCAGTCCGGCTTCCATACGCATAATGGTAACACCGGACTCTTTCTCACCGTCAATAATTGCCTGCTGAATCGGTGCTGCCCCTCTGTATTTTGGGAGAAGGGATGCATGAATATTAATACATCCATATTGGGGCAGATCCAGGATACTCTTGGGAATGATCTGCCCGAAAGCAGCCACTACGATCATATCCGGTGCGATCTGTTGGAGAAGATCTACAAAACTCTGTTCCCTTACCTTTGCCGGCTGATATACTGTCAGCCCATGCTTTAGTGCTTCTTCTTTGACAGGTGTAGGAACCAGATTCTTGCTTCTTCCTTTCGCCTTATCCGGCTGTGTTACTACTGCTGCCACTTCATATCCGGCTTCTGCAAGTGCCCGTAAAGGCTTTACTGCAAAATCCGGAGTTCCCATATAAACAATCTTCATATCAATCCTCATCCTCATCATAAGTTGTACGGTGAAGCTCTCCTTCTACCAGACGGGTATACATCAGTCCATCCAGATGATCAAGTTCATGGCAGAATGCTCTGGCAAGAAGTCCTTCCCCTTCATATTCTATCTCATTCAGTTCTTCGTCCTGGGCTTTCACTTTCACATATTCTGGTCTTGTAACCTGACCAGCCATACCAGGTACACTTAAGCAGCCCTCATCACCAGTCTGTTCGCCGGATGATTCAACAATCTCCGGGTTGATCAGCACAATAGGCCCCTCTCCTACATCGATTACTACGATTCTTTTCAGGATGCCCACCTGAGGTGCTGCCAGACCAACTCCCTGTGCATCATACATTGTGTCCAGCATATCCTCAATAAGCTCCAGAATTCTTGGTGTAATCTTGTCTACAGGTCTGCATTTCTTTGTTAAAACAGAATCTCCCTCTGTTCTGATTGTTCTAAGTGCCATTACTATTCTTCCTTTCCTGCTGATTATTATATCCCGAATCATTTCGGTTATGAAAAATCAAATTGTATATATATTTTTCTGAAACCGGAATTGATCTCCATGTATTGTTCCAGTTTTTCCCGAAGTGCAATCAGTACCCTGCTGTCCAGATGCTTCAAATAAATCACCTTTTTGTACATATCTTTGACTTTTCCCACAGACTGGGGGGCTGGTCCGATCATGTGAAGCTCTGCATCCGTACAGACTCTGCGTATAAAGAGTGCTGTATAATGCATGGCCTGGGTAAGTAATTCTTCCTGTTCACATGCGCCTAGCACTGCCATCATATGAGCAGCCGGTGGATAATCCAAAAGCATCCTGTAACCCATTTCTTCCTGGTAAAATGCAGGATAATCCTGAACAGCTGCTGCCTGTATACTGTAGTGATCCGGATTGTAGGTCTGGATCAGTGCAGTTCCTGGTTGAAGTCCTCTGCCGGAACGGCCAACTGCCTGTGTAAGCAGCTGGAATGTCCGCTCACCGCACCGGTAATCTGAACCATTCAGTGACATGTCTGCAGCCAGCACTCCTACAAGCGTAACATCAGGAAAATCATGCCCCTTTACGATCATCTGGGTCCCCACCAGAATATCTGCCTTATGGGCTGAAAATGAAGCCAGAATCTGTTCATAGCTTCCCTTATTCCTTGTAGTATCATAATCCATCCGCAATACAGATGCCTCTGGAAACTCCTTTTGGAGAATCTGCTGAATCTGCTGTGTACCGGCTTTAAAGCCTCCAATATAAGGAGAGCCGCACACCGGACAGACCTGAGGTTTTCTGATTTCATATCCGCAGTAATGACAGATCAGTCTTTCTCCCTGATGCTCTGAAAGTGATACATCACAGTGTGGACATTTCATTACGTGGCCGCAGGATCTGCAGCTGACAAATCCGGCATATCCTCTGCGGTTTAAAAAAAGCATTGCCTGCTTATTCTCTTCCAGGCACTTTTCCAATGCCTGCTTCAGACTGCGGCTTAGGGCTGACCGGTTCCCTGCTTTCAGTTCTCCCCTCATATCTATAATGGATACCTTAGGCAGTGGTCTGTCCGCATACCTTTCATTTAAGGTGACCAGAAGATATTCTCCCTCCTGTGCTTTCTTATATGCTTCCAAAGAAGGAGTGGCAGAACCAAGGATCACATGGGCATTTTCCAGTTCCCCTCTTTTTACTGCTGCCTCCCTGGTATGATATCTGGGTGTATTCTCACTTTTGTAGGTAGGTTCATGCTCCTCGTCCATAATGATCAATCCTAAATTTGGAAAAGGTGTAAAAAGAGCTGATCTGGGTCCTACCATGATCTGGATCTCGCCTTTTTTGGCCCTTTTGAACTGATCATACCTCTCTCCCTGGGAAAGCCTGGAATTCAGGACAGAGACTTTATCTCCAAATATGGAGCAGAATCTGTGTACTGTCTGATAGGTAAGTGCAATCTCCGGGATCAGTACAATCGCCTGTTTTCCCTCCTCGATCATCTGTTGGATCAGTTCTATATATACAAGTGTTTTTCCACTGCCTGTTATTCCGTGAAGCAAAACAGTCCTTGAGTTGTCAGACTCCCACTCCCTGCGTATTTTACATACAGCCTGCTTCTGTGCATCCGTAAGCTGTGCTTTTCCAGTCAGGGGGATCTTCCTGATATCTACAGGCTTTCTCAGGATCTCCTCCTGTCGTATTTCAAGAATCTTATTTTCCTGAAAATATTTCAAAACTGAAGCAGATGCTCCCAGATCTTTTGCAGCCTCAGAAGCAGGTATCACTTTTCTTTCCAGCATCGCAGCAAGCAGTCGTGTTCTGGCCTTATATCTGGTGCATGAAAGCTGATCAAGAAGTTTTTTCCCTTCTTCTGCTTCGATGGTCAGTACCAGATATCTTTTTTCTTTTGCTTTTACTTTGTTCTGAATAGGTAATACTGTCCGCAGAGCCTGGATCATGGTAGAGCCATATCTCTGTCTCATCCAGGCTGCAAGTACGATCAAGCGACTTTCTGTTGTTTCTTCATCACTTAACAGTGCCTGGATCTCCTTGATCTTTCCCCCTTGAAAGTCAGCTTCTCCCGAAAGGCCTGTAACATATCCTTTTCGAAGCTTGTTTCCATTTCCAAAGGGAACAGAAACTACCATTCCTGCCTGTATCTGCCCTTCCATTTCTTCCGGCACACGATAAAGAAATGTCCGATCCAGCTTTTCATGGGAAATATCAATGATAACATCTGCATAAATCATATTCTATCTGTTTTTTTCCTTGTCTTCTTCAAGGATCTCCCGAATCAGAACCCTTTCGTCCATAGCATACTTTTTCCCTTTGATCTCCTGATAATCCTCATGACCTTTTCCTGCAAGGATCACAATATCTCCAGGCTCTCCATGATGAATGGCATAAGCAATGGCTTCCTTACGGTCAATAATCTCCACATACTTCCCATTGGTCTTAGAAATCCCTACCTTAATATCGTCAATGATTGCCTGGGGATCCTCATCTCTGGGATTGTCCGAAGTAATAATGGTAAGATCTGCCAGATTGCCGGACACTTCTCCCATTTCATAACGACGGAGTTTAGAACGATTACCGCCGCATCCAAATAAGCAAACCAGTCTGTGGGGATGATATTCCCTCAAGGTTGTGAGAAGGCTCTCCAAAGCCATGGCATTATGTGCATAATCGATCATAAGGGTAAATTCATCGGACACCTTAACCATTTCGATCCTGCCTTTTACTTTTGCCACCTTCAGGGCTTTCAGGATATTCTCTTCTGATACATTAAAATGACGGCAGATCGCAATGGCTGTAAGTGAATTATAAATACTGAATTTGCCTGGAATATCAATCTCCACCGAAAAATCCAGAAGACCTGTCAGGTGATAGGAAATACCCAGGTATCCTTTCCCACCAATAAGCTTCGCATCTTCTGCACGAAGGTCTGCTTCTTTTGAGAATCCATAAGTTTCCAATTTACAGGTATGTCCTTCAACGATCCTGTCAAAATGCTCATCGTCCCTGTTTACGATTCCTACCACACACTGTTTCAAAAGCATGGCCTTGCATGCCAGATAATGGTCAAAGTCCTTATGTTCATTAGGTCCGATATGATCCGGCTCAATATTGGTAAATATACCGAAATCAAATACAAATCCCTGTGTCCGATGAAGCATCAGACCCTGGGAGGACACCTCCATCACCACGCAATCGCAGCCAGCTTCCACCATCTGATGGAAATAATCCTGGATTACATAAGATTCCGGAGTAGTATTGGCAGCTGGAATCACCTTATCTCCGATGATTGCTTCAATAGTACCGATCAAACCAACTTTGTAGCCTGCATTTTCAAGAATAGACTTTACCATATATGTAGTAGTAGTCTTTCCTTTAGTACCGGTAATCCCAATGGTCTTCAGTTTTCTGGCAGGATGTCCGAACCAGGCAGCTGATATAAATGCCATGGCATATCTTGTATTTTCTACCTGGATCACAGTAACACCGGCTGGTGCTTGTACCGGTTCTTCTGTGATAAGTGCAGCGGCTCCTTTTTCGCATACCTGTGGAACAAATCTATGTCCGTCTGCTACAGCTCCTTTTATGCAGATAAACAGTGCACCTTCTTTTACTTTGCGTGAATCATAGGTAACTTCTGAAATATCTTTATCCAGATCACCCTGGATACAGGTATATTTCAATTCTTCTAATAAGGATGATAATCGCATGATACATTCCTCCTTGTTTTCTATACTTGATGATATCTAACATCATCATATATAGAAAAATCAAAATTTGCTCCACTATAGAATAGCACACCCAAGGTTGGTTTTCAATGGGAATGCCCAGGCGGTTTTTTTACTCTGGATTAAGGTCTTTTGCGTTTTTTGTAAAGCATGTGTACTCCAGCAGCCATAGAAATTCCAAAAGCAAGGAGCATCAAATGTTCATACTCCTCCTTAAACATAGGATCACCTGTTTTTGGCGAATCATGTTCTGCAATGTATGCTGTTTCATATGGTGGCTGGTTATCTTCCTGCCCTTCTACAGGTGTATGTGTAATTCCCTGCACAGTCACTGCTGCTTCAGACCGGATCTGCTTTTCTTTTGTTTCATCAGAAGACACTGTCACCTGGTTGATCAGCTCACTGCTCTCAATATCCTCAGGAAGAACAACAACTGCTTTCAGACCTACTGATTCTCCTGGCAATATCTTCGGAATCAAAGCCTTAGTCCCAGACTTATTCAGCTGTACTCCCTCCATTTCCAAAAATCTGGCTTTTATCCTGGAATCCAGGAATTTCTCTGTACTCAGAACAGAATGTAAAGTTCGCTCGCCTGTATTTCGGATACATATCTGATAAGTAATTGTATCCCCCGGTCCTGCAAGAATACAGTCTGCTGTTTTTTCCACTGTAAAATCAGCTTTCAGAGGCTGGATCATTGTACTTATGACTCTTTCCTTTTTTACTGGCTCTGCTTCATTTTGGATATATGCCTGTACTTTTATTTCCATGACTCCTTCTTCAGATTCCCCAGATTGCAGCCAGAAGATCAGCTCCTGTGTCTGGCCTGCTGCAAGTTTTCCCAGCACTGCCTGACTGTTCTCGTCAATAATAAAGTGCTCCTGACTTTGCTGCCAATGAACAGAATAATCCTTCGCCTGTACCTGCAGAACCAGATTTTCTATTTCTCTTTCTCCGGTATTACACAAAAGGACATGATAATATACGATTTCCCCTGCTTTGGGATTTCCTTTTTCCTGGCTAAGTTCCATAGAAAAATCCAATTTTCCGGCCCGTGCCAAAAGCTCAGGACCTTTACTTTGTATCAGTAGTTTCCTGGATTCTTCTCCTGAAAACAGATTAGTTTCCACTTCCTCCACAACAGACGCATAAAGACCCGATGCCTGCTCACCATTTAAATTCACAGTAAGCGGGCTATCCTGAAATACGGGAAATAAGGTTTTTGTTTCTGCATACCTGTATTCTTCTCGCAGTGTAACAGGAATAGAAATAATTACATGATCCTGCTCCACATCTGCTTCTGTAAAGGTGTAATACAATTTTGAGATCGTAGTCTCAATACCTATCTGAGTGATCACTGGGATTTCTTCTGTATATATTCCATAAGGCAGACCACCCCCTGTCTGATCCAATATGAAATACTCTGAAAGATATGTAGAAAAGCACAGCGTCCTCTGCAATTCCTCGTTTTCATTTTGTAAGTTCTCGTTTCTGTCCTGGCTTGACATCTCATTACGATCTGTTTCCTCTGTATCTACGTAGTTTTCTTCTTCAATCCCTGTTCCAATAATATTTTCTCCTGCTATTCCTCCTGTATTTTCTGTTCCCTCTATTATTTCTGTTTCCGCTGTAATTTCTGTTATCTCGTCATTTTCTTCTGCTATCTTCTCTGCAGTTTCTGTTTCCGCGTCATTTTCTTCTGCTATTTTCTCCACAGCTTCTGTTACCGTATCATTTTCCTGTATTTCTGCACCATTTTCTTCAATAGGCTGCTCTTCCGTAACTTCCGTTCCTGTTTCACTGCACTGGCTCAAAAATATATCTGTATCCATCTTTGTCTGTACTTCTCTTTTTTGTATTTCTTCTTTCCATTGTGACAGGCCATTAAAATTAATCTCAATGATTCCTTTATAGTTTTCTTCATCTGTCCATACAGCCCTTTGTTCTATCCTTATAGTTTCTCTTTCATTTATATTAAATTCATTTTCACTGGCTGATACAAAAGCAGCCGACAGCAAAATTTCTCCCAGAATAGTACCAGCCAGAATAATCCCCACATTTTCATTTACAATCCTTCTGGACATTCTCCTGATGTAACTTTCATTAACGCTTTTCTTTTTTCTAAATTCTTTTGGCGTATACTTCTTCATGTTGATTTTCTTCATACTTTTCAAACCTCCTGTCTTTTCATGTTTATCCATGTATCACAGTTACAATGATTCTATAACGCATCCTTACGGAGCGAAAAAAAACAGACAGATCCCTCCTCTCGCATGGAATCCCCCTGTTCCCACAAAGTCAGCTCTTTGACCCATATTTTGATCACGATGTACTAATACAGTGAATATTAAGTAACTGCCATATTAACTTGACTTAGTTTTCGCTGTACCTGCTTAAAACTGTATATGCTTACTGGATATCGCATCGACAGGATGCCTGAAAAAAAAGAAATGCAGCCTTATGATCTGCTGTCAAGATAGATTGTTCCTACTGCATCACAACCTATTTCCAAATACAAGAGGGTTTAAAAATTATAATCCTTCTTTAATTTTTCTTTATAAACTTTCGATTTCTTTTATAAATACGACACACTTTACACACAATTGCCATATATAATATGTCTTGGATAGATGAAATACCACTCTCTATCTCCCCCTCCTCAAAAAGTATAGGAAATGAGCCATCAGGTGTATCCTGATGGCTTTTCCTTATTCTATCATGTGCAGTTACTGCTCCATGGATAAATTTTGTTGCAATTACTCTCCATGTCTTTTATAATGTAAGATATTCGTAATTATTCCATTCAATACCATCAATACCAACATCGTTGCGGATTCAATTTATTGAGGTTTAGCAATATCACATGATTTGGGTGTTTTGACCCTGGATCATACCATATAATTAAAAAAAGCGAGGTATCTCCTATGAGTGAAAAAATCGTAGTTGTGGCATTAGGGCACAGAGCCCTGGGAACTACTCTTCCAGAACAGAAAATTGCCACCAAGATGGCAGCCAAAGCCATTGCAGACCTGACTGAAGATGGAGCACATGTGGTAATCTCCCACAGCAATGGCCCACAGGTAGGCATGATCCATACTGCCATGAATGAATTTGGTAAAGCACATCCGGACTATACCTTTGCACCTATGTCTGTCTGCTCTGCCATGAGCCAGGGTTATATCGGCTATGACCTGCAGAATGCCATTCGTGCAGAATTCATCAAAAGAGGCATCTATAAACCAGTCAGCACTATCCTTACCCAGACAGTAATTGATCCGTATGACGATGCATTTGCAGAACCAGAAAAGGTCATTGGCCGTGTGCTGAATGCAGATGAGGCAGAGGCAGAGGAAGAGAAGGGTAATTTCGTAACAGAGCTTCCGGAGGGTGGATTTCGCAGGATCCTTGCTTCTCCCAAGCCTCAGAAGATCATCGAGATTGAAGCAGTCCGTGCCTTGGTGAATGCAGATCAAGTGGTGATTGCAGCAGGCGGCGGCGGTATTCCGGTTATGGAGCAGGGGATCGACCTTCACGGTGCCAGTGCTATTATTGAGAAAGACCTTACAGCCGGACTTCTTGCGGAAGAACTTGATGCTGATACACTGATGATCCTTACCAGCGTTGAAAAAGTAAGTCTGAATCTTGGCAAAGATGATGAGAAATATCTTGATGTCATCTCTGTGGATGAGGCACGTACATATATGGATGAGGATCAATTTGCTCCAGGATCCATGCTTCCTAAATTCCAGGCTGGTATCTCTTTTATTGAAAAAGGAGAAGGACGTCGTACCGTAATCACAGACCTTGCCCATGCCAAAGACGGCTATCGTGAGAAAACTGGCACCATCATTAAATAATTTTCAATTCTGAATTATATTTTCAGTTCTGTACTACAAAAAAGACAGCCCCAGGTATCCGACCCGGGGCTGATTTCTTTTGTAAGAGAAAATTACTCTGTAACATTCCTGTTACATAAAAATATCTTTTCTCATTGTTTATTCCATACACTGATCAAGGATCTCATACATCTGATCCACATTTTCCTTTGTGATCACTAACGGAGGCACAATACGCAGTACATCACTTCCTGCTGAAATCACAAGAAGGCCTTTTTCCAAAGCTTTCTGCACCACTTCTCCGACCGGACGTCCTTTGATCACGATTCCCTGCATAAAGCCCATACCTCGACGACATGCGGCACACTCATGCTTTGCAACAAGCGCATCCAGTTTTGATTCCAGATAAGGAGTCAGTTCCCGTACATGTGCAAGGATCAGATCTTTTTCAAAAATAGAAAACACCTTACTTACTGCTGCACACACGAAAGGATTTCCGCCATAAGTAGTGCCATGATCTCCTGGCTCAAGGCTGGCAGAAGCAGCCTTTTTGTTCAGTACAAAAGCCCCTACCGGAACACCGCATCCAAGAGCCTTTGCACAGGTCATAATATCCGGCTGTACCCCATATGCCTGCCATGCAAAATAATAACCGGTTCTTCCCATTCCGCACTGGATCTCATCCAGGATCAGCAGAATATCCTTTTCATCGCAGATCCTGCGAAGGCCTTCCAGAAATTCCTTGTCAGCAGCATAAATACCGCCTTCACCCTGTACAGTTTCTGTAATAATAGCACAGGTTTTGTCTGTAATCTGCGCCTTAACACTTTCAAGATCATTAAAGTCTGCGAATTTCACGCCTCCCATTAAAGGCTCAAAGGGCTCTCTGTAATGAGCAGTCCCTGTTACGGAAAGTGCACCCACACTTCTTCCATGGAAAGAATGATTCATGGCAATGATCTCATGGTCTGCATGTCCGTCACGTACATAAGCATACTTTTTGGCAGCTTTTAATGCGCCTTCTATAGCCTCTGTACCACTGTTTGTAAAAAACACCTTATCCATTTGGCTTGCAAGCACCAGCTTGGCACCAGCTTCGATCACCGGCTGGTTATAATACAGATTGGAAATATGGGTAAGCTTGCTGATCTGGTCTTTCAATGCTTCATCATACCCGGGATAATGATACCCCAGCGCATTTACTGCGATTCCGGCTGCAAAATCAAGATATTCTTTTCCCTGTGTATCATAAAGATGAACACCTTCACCTTTTTCAAATACTACTGGGAAACGGTTATATGTATGAAGAATACTAACTTCAGCTTCTTCGATCTGATCATTCATGTTCATTGTAATATTTTTCTCCGTCTTCTCTTAAAATGGCTGTTCCAATACCTTTATTGGTAAAGATTTCCAACAGCAGACTGTGTGGGATTCTTCCATCCAGGATATGTACACGGTTTACTCCTTTTTCAATGGCATCAATACAATTGCCCAGCTTAGGGATCATCCCGCCTCCTACAAAACCATCAGCGATCAGCTTCTGTGCTTCATGGACATGCAGTTCTGAAATCAGAGATGATGGATCATCTTTATCCCTGTAAACACCTTCAATATCCGAAAGAAACGCCAGTTTTTCTGCATGAACAGCTTTAGCGATGGCACATGCCGCATCATCTGCATTAATATTATAAGAATCATAATTCTTATCAAATCCTACTGGGAACACAATCGGCAGGAAATCTTTTTCCAGAAGATCATAAAGGATCCCCGGGTTTACATGGGTAATATCTCCTACATAACCTATATCCTCACCACCAGAAAGCTTTTTCTTGCATTCAAGAAGGCCGCCATCCTTACCGCTGATACCAACTGCATTTACTCCAAGGGACTGCACATTGGTTACAAGTTCTTTATTTACCTTTGCCAGCACCATTTCAGCGATCTCCATGGTATCCTTATCTGTAACACGCAAACCGTTAATAAAATGTGGCTCCATTCCAACCTTACCTACCCAGCGGCTGATCTCCTTGCCGCCGCCATGCACGATAATCGGCTTAAAACCAACAAGCTTCAGAAGAACCACATCTTTGATCACATTTTTTTTCAGTTCCTCATCCAGCATAGCACTTCCGCCATACTTGATCACTACGATTTTTCTGTTAAAACGCTGAATATAAGGCAGCGCCTCGATCAGCACCTCTGCCTTGTCCAAATACATCTGATTTACCATCTGAAGTACTCCTCCTGTCAGGAACGATAATCTGCATTAATGTTTACATATTCATGAGTCAGGTCGCATCCCCATGCAGTGGCAGATGCACAGCCCATCTTCACATCTGCAATAGCTGTTACCTCACTCTGGGAAAGAATCTTTGTCGCCTCTTCTTCATTATATCCAGTAGAAACACCATTCTCAATGATCTTCAGCTTTCCTGCACTGCTTTCAAAATACAGATCTACCTTCTCAGGATCAAACTGTGCTCCGGAATATCCCATTGCGCAGAGAATACGTCCCCAGTTGGCATCATGTCCGTAAATTGCAGCTTTTGTAAGAGACGAAGTGATGACAGACTTGGCAAGTGTTACTGCCTGCTGCTTTGACTCTGCCCCGATGATCTTAACTTCAAAAAGAGCGGTTGCACCTTCTCCGTCACCTGCGATCTTCTTTGCAAGTGTGGTATTTACATAATTAAGTGCCTGGCAAAAAGCTTTGAAATCCTCGCCCTCTTCTGTGATCTTTGGATTGCCTGCCTGGCCGTTTGCCAACAGAAGAACTGTATCATTGGTAGAAGTATCTCCGTCTACAGAAACCATATTGTAGGTGTCCTTAATATCCTCACTAAGTGCCTTCTGCAGCATTTCCTTTGAAATACATGCATCCGTCGTAATAAAGGAAAGCATGGTACACATATTAGGATGGATCATACCGGAGCCTTTACACATACCGCCTACTGTCACAGTCTGGTCGCCGATCTGAACCTGTACTGCCACTTCCTTTTTCACAGTATCTGTAGTCATGATCGCTTTTGCAGCCTCGGTACCTGCTGCAATGCTGCCATCCAGTCCAGGTACAAGTGCTTTCACACCTGCAGTGATCCTGTCAATAGGGATCTGCATGCCGATCACACCTGTAGAAGCTACCAGCACGCTGTCCTCTGAAATCCCAAGAGCCTGTGACACTGCCTGTGCAGTCTCTTTACAATAACCATATCCTTTCTCACCAGTACATGCGTTGGCAATCCCACTGTTACATACCACTGCCTGAGCATGTGGATGATGATATACGATCTCCTGATCCCATTTCACAGGAGCTGCCTTGACTACATTCGTAGTGAATGTGCCAGCTGCCACACAGGGTGTCTGACTGTAGATCATTGCCATATCTGTACGTCCCTGATATTTAATCCCAGCTGCAGCTGCTGCTGCCTGAAACCCCTTCGCCGCTGTAACGCCGCCTTCTATTTCTTTCATAATAATATAATCCTCCCTGATTTTACGGATACATAGGTACCTGTAATAATCCTTCGTTTTCTTTAAATCCAAACATCAGATTCATGTTCTGTACAGCCTGTCCTGCCGCACCTTTTACCAGATTATCAATAGCCCCCATCATAATCACACGATTGGTCCTTGGATCCAGTTTAAAATTCACATCTACATAATTGCTGCCCTCAACCCATTTCGTCTGTGGACACACATCTTTATCCAGAACACGTACAAACTGCTCATTATCATAGTATTTATCATATACAGCCTTTACTTCTTCATAAGAAACATCTTTGGTAAGGGTTGCATAAGCTG
This sequence comes from Blautia sp. 1033sp1_1033st1_G9_1033SCRN_220408, assembly GCF_040929965.1. Taxonomy (NCBI): domain Bacteria; kingdom Bacillati; phylum Bacillota; class Clostridia; order Lachnospirales; family Lachnospiraceae; genus Blautia; species Blautia sp. 1033sp1_1033st1_G9_1033SCRN_220408. The sequence goes on from NZ_JBFKZO010000007.1 coordinate 142,834, forward strand.
TCACAAGAATGCCTCTATTCATAGGCACAAGATGCGGGGTAAAGCTGATCACCACGTCCTTGCCGCATGCATAGGAAAGCTGATCCTCGATCTCAGGGGTATGTCTATGTCCTGCTACGCCATAAGCCTTGATATTCTCATTTACTTCGCAGTAAAGATTATCAACCTTTGCCCCTCTTCCTGCACCGGTAGTACCTGATTTTGCATCAATAATAATAGTGTTTGGATCGATCATTCCTTCTTTTACCAATGGATAAATGGATAATGTAGAACAGGTAGGATAACACCCTGGATTGGCCACCAGTCTTGCATTTTTGATATCTTCCCTATTAATCTCACACAATCCGTACACAGCCTCTTCAACAAACTGTGGAGATTTGTGCTGTATGCCATACCATTTTTCATATTTGGCTACATCCTTGATTCTGAAATCTGCACTCAGGTCGATCACCTTTGCTTTAGAAAGTATCTCCTCATTCACAAGAGATGCACATAACCCCTGAGGTGTAGCTGTAAAAATCACATCAACCTGATCAGCCAGTACTGCCATATTATCATCCATGCATTTTGCATCTACGATCTGGAAAAAATTCCTGTACACATCTGCATATTTCTTATCAATATAACTTCTGGAGCCATACCAGGCAATCTCAACATCTTTGTGTCCCAGAAGAAGTCTTACGATCTCGTTGCCGGCATATCCGGTCGCTCCTATAATACCTGCTTTTATCATCACTTCTACCTCCTGTGCCGTAGATTATACATCTTTTCTGCATATTATGCAATAGCCTTTTTTCCTTATTTTTCTCACCTTTTTTTCTTTGTTTGTGCATATTTTCCCTTTTATTTCTATATTATGCTGCATTTTTATGCAAAAAAATTTGACTTTTTCTTGATTTCCTATTGCATATTTATTTAAAATGTTGTATATTATTTTCCAGCAATGGGTCAAGTAGAAAACCAGGTGAGATGTAAGCGAATAAATATTCATATTTAATTACATATTATGCATATTTTTCACTCACCGCCCTTTGAATCCTTACTACTCGCTTTTGAATATTGAATATTAAAAATGTCAGGAGAAAAAATTATGAAAGAAAAAGTTGTTTTAGCATATTCCGGCGGTCTTGATACCACCACATTAATTCCTTGGCTGAAAGAAAATTTTGGTTATGATGTAATCTGCTGCTGTGTAAACTGCGGACAGGGTAACGAACTGGATGGTCTTGATGAGAGAGCAAAGCTTTCCGGAGCTTCCAAATTATATATTGAAGACATTATTGATGAATTTTGTGATGAATATATTATGCCATGTGTAGAAGCCGGTGCAGTTTATGAGCACAAATATCTTCTTGGAACTTCTATGGCGCGTCCTGCAATTGCCAAAAAGCTGGTTGAAATTGCACGTAAAGAAGGTGCTTCTGCTATCTGCCACGGTGCTACAGGAAAAGGAAATGACCAGATTCGTTTTGAACTTTCCATCAAAGCACTTGCTCCAGATCTGAAGATCATCGCTCCTTGGCGTATGACAGACGTATGGACCATGCAGTCCCGTGAAGATGAGATTGCTTACTGCCAGGCTCATGGCATTCATCTTCCTTTTGATGAAAGTCACAGCTACAGCCGTGACCGTAACCTGTGGCACATCAGTCATGAAGGTCTTGAGCTTGAGGATCCTTCCCAGGCACCACATTACGATAACATGCTTGTACTTGGCGTTACTCCACAGCAGGCTCCTGACAAAGAAACAGAAGTAACTATGACATTTGAAGCCGGTGTTCCTAAAACATTAAATGGCAAAGCAATGAAAGTATCTGAAATTATTACAGAGTTGAACAGACTTGGCGGCGAGAATGGAATCGGTATTGTTGATATCGTTGAGAACCGTGTTGTTGGTATGAAATCCCGTGGTGTATATGAGACTCCTGGCGGAACTATCCTTATGGAGGCTCATGATCAGCTGGAAGAACTGATTCTTGACCGTGAAACTATGGAAACCAAGAAAAAGCTTGGAAGCCAGCTGGCACAGGTAGTATATGAAGGAAAATGGTTCACCCCTCTTCGTGAAGCACTCCAGGCTTTTGTTGAGTCCACTCAGAAATATGTAACTGGTGAAGTGAAGTTCAAACTGTACAAGGGCAACATTATTAAGGCAGGCACAACTTCTCCTTACAGCCTTTACAACGAATCTCTTGCTTCCTTTACAACCGGTGATATGTATGATCATCATGATGCAGACGGTTTCATCACTCTCTTTGGTCTTCCGATGAAAGTTCGTGCAATGAAGCTTGCTGAAGTAAAGAAAAACACTCAGGGTGAATGATCTGCCCTTGGTAAATCTACATAACACAAAAAGCTCCCTTAAAGATACTGCGAGGGAGCTTTTTCCTGCTTAAAATTAATGTACTTTTGTGAAATCCTGTTTTTGTCATTATTCTTAACAGCTTATTTAATTTACAGTGATTTTTTTCTGATCCAGTCTTTTATTTACCCATTCTTTAAACAACGCATAGAAAACAGAAACCAGCGGAATAAAAATCAGCATTCCTACGATTCCCATCAAGCTGCCGCCAACAGTCACCGCAGCCAGCACCCAGATTGCCGGAAGTCCTACAGATCCGCCTACCACATGTGGGTAGATTAAATTGCCTTCAATCTGTTGGAGCACAACAAACAGTACCAGAAAAGCCAAGGCCTTTACCGGACTTACCATTAGAATCAGAAAAAATCCAGTCCAACAGCCAATAATCCCACCAAACATAGGGATCAGCGCTGTAAATGAAATCAGTACACCGATCAGCATTGCATAAGGGAAATTGCCAACGGTCATGGTAACAAAAAACATAGCCCCCAGGATCACCGCTTCTATACATTGTCCGGTAATGAAGCTGGAAAAGGTTTTGCTTGAAAGTCTGGCTACCCGAAGGATCCTTTCCACGATTCTCTTTGGAAAAATCGCATAAAATGCCTTTTTCATCTGCCGTGCCAATCGTTCTTTAGTCAGCAGGATATAGCATGCAAATACAAACCCAATACCTACATTCATAGCTGTACTAAAAATACCTTTTGTAAAGGAAATGGTAGAGGCCACAATATTATCAGCACCATTTTTAAGTGTATTCATTACAGAATTCAGAATCTTTTCAGGCTGAATATTGATGGAGTCAGCCCATTTTACAATCTGGGAATCCTTTTGAAATGTACTTCCCAACCACTGCTGGATCTGTGGAACTCGCTCTTCCACACGCTTTACAACACTGACCATAGCATTACCAATCTGGGGAAGCACAACCAGTACAACAAGCATGATCAGTAGAATGATAAATACAATAGAAAGGAACAAGCTTACAGGTCTTGCCGCTTTCTCTGCACTTTTTTTATGATTTTCTTTTGCTTTTCCAAAAAGATGACGTTCTATAAATGTCATTGGTACATTCAATACAAATGCCATGGCTGAACCTACAATAAAAGGGAACAATAATCCCCAGCCCAGCCCCAATACACCAAGTACTACATGAATATTCTGAACTCCAAGATACAGGATAATGGCAAAAGTGATCAGATATCTGATCTTAGTCATATTTTCTTTATTCAGGTCCATGCATTTTCCTTCTTTCTTTTTTTCTCTTCCGTTAGTGATGCTTTTCATCCTGGATTTTTTTATTGTATCATTAATCTCTGAAATCTGCTACAGTTTCTTTTTCATATAGACTATAATGGAATTGCAAAGCACGGAGCAATATTTTATTGCATAAAAAAAAGCAATGAACCAAGTCCACTGCTCAAATGCTTTTGTACCTTCAAAACCACATACATGCTGACATCCTTTGGAATCGTGAAATCCTGCAATTAACTATTCTCGAAAGCGGTCATCTCGCAACTACGTTGCTCGATGCCTTTTGCTTCGCAAATGCCCTTGCCACAGTCTCTGTGCCATGGCCGCTTTCTCGCCTTTTGGTCAAGCCCTCGACCGATTAGTACTGGTCAACTCCGTACATTACTGCACTTCCATCTCCAGCCTATCTACCT
>NZ_JBFKZO010000008.1:0-130905 GCF_040929965.1 Blautia sp. 1033sp1_1033st1_G9_1033SCRN_220408
CTGTGGTTCTTCATCAATATTTACTTTTCCAGCAATAAGAATATCGCTGTATTCTTCACTTATTTTTTCATAAGCCGTTCCAATTCTACGGCAATAACCACACCAAGGTGCCCAGAAATCAACCAAAACCGGTTTTTCCTTATGAATTAATTGCCCAAACTTTTCTTTATTTATATTTATAGATGTCATATTTTTCAACTCCTTCTCCTATTTGAACTTAATATACCCCAAATAAGTGCTTGCTTCCGTGATGATATCACAGAAAAGATAATTTACTTTATTACACTTCTTTTTATTTCTATTTATGGCATATGCCAGTTATATAATTGACGCATCTAAAAAAAGCAAGTATACTATGTTCGTAAAGGAGATAACGGTTATGAACTTCGAAAATTGTTTTCCACTATGGAATGACTTAAATACAGCACAGAAAAAAATAATTTCAGACAATTTAATCACACAGTATGTAAAAAAAGGGACAATCATTCACAATGGAAACCTGGATTGTACTGGATTATTACTGGTTAAATCCGGGCAGCTTCGAACTTACATACTTTCAGATGAAGGACGAGAGATTACACTTTACCGTCTGTTCGATATGGATATGTGTCTTTTATCCGCCTCATGTATCATACGCTCCATTCAATTTGAAGTAACCATTGAAGCAGAAAAAGATACTGATCTTTGGATCATCCCTGCTGAAATCTATAAGGGCATTATGAAGGAATCTGCTCCCGTCGCAAACTATACCAATGAGTTAATAGCCACCCGTTTTTCTGATGTCATGTGGCTGATTGAACAAATCATGTGGAAGAGTTTGGATAAGCGTGTTGCTTCATTTCTTTTAGAAGAGACCTCTATCGAAGGAACAAACGAGCTGAAAATCACTCATGAGACGATTGCTAATCATCTTGGTTCCCACAGGGAAGTTATCACTCGAATGCTTCGATACTTTCAAGGCGAGGGTCTCGTCAAACTCTCCCGCGGCAAAATCACAATCCTTGATCCAAAAAGACTGGAAACACTCCAAAGGTCATAAAATTGTTTTTCTGTAACATATAAAGAAGAATCCTCCATTTATCAGAATTATGAAAGTCATTCTAATAAATGGGGGATCTTTTTATATTACGAGAAAATTATAAAAATATTATGATTATTTTTAATAATCCATACCACATGCATATGCCTTTTCAATCAGCGCACGGTCATTGACAACTGCATCATAGAAGCGGAATCCGCCGGAGAAGTTGTATGTTTCATATCCATTTCCTTCCAGAATACGACTGGCAATATAACTTCGCAGCCCACTCTGGCATATCAGGTAAACAGGCTTTCCCTTCTCAATTTCATTGATACGTTCCCTTAGTTCATCTACAGGAATGTTTTTGAATCCATCCATATGCCCCCTGTTAAATTCACCTACAGTTCTCACATCCAGCAACACAACACTTTTATCTCTAGAAATCTTATCCATATCTTCCAGATGCCATTGTTTTAAGGTACCTTTTGCTATATTGTCTATCATGAATCCTGCCATATTTACAGGATCCTTGGCAGAGGAATAAGGCGGTGCATATGCGAGATCCAAATCCTTCAGCTGGGTTGCCTTCAGCCCTGCATGGATTGCTGTTGCCAGCACATCAATACGTTTATCAACTCCTTCATATCCAATAATCTGAGCACCAAGCAAACGATAGGTCTCTTTTTCAAAAACCACCTTCATGGTCATCACTTTTCCACCAGGATAGTAACCGACATGACTCATAGGAGAAAGAATTACTGTATCTACCTCTAATCCTGACTTTTTGGCATTGGTTTCATTGATACCTGTAGTGGCTGCTGTCATATCAAACACTTTTATAACGGAGCTTCCCTGACTGCCCAGGTAACGACTATCACCGCCACAAATATTATCAGCGATGATTCTGCCCTGTTTATTGGCTGGTCCTGCCAAAGAAATCAGCGCATCATTACCCGTAACATAATGTTTTACCTGAACTGCATCACCTGCAGCATAAATATCCGGTACAGAGGTTTCCATTCTGTCATTCACTACAATACTTTCCTTGATGCCAAGTTCCAGACCGGCTTCTTTTGCTAATACTGTGTCTGGTGTGACTCCGATTGCCAGAACTACCATATCAGCCTGAAGGGATGGATTATCTTTCAACAGAACCTCCACTCCGTTGTCTTTTTCTTTAAATCCTTCTACTGTATAGCCCAGTACCAGTTTTATCCCATGCTTTCTCATTTCATTATGGATCATGGATGCCATATCCGGGTCAAAAGGGTTCATCAGCTGCTTAGGCCGCTGGACAATCGTAACATCCATGCCAAGCTCCCTCAAATTTTCTGCCAGTTCCAGACCAATAAAACCGCCACCTGCCAATACAGCCGATTTTGGATGATTCTTATTTATATATTCCTTTATCCGAAAAGTGCCTTCTACAGTACGAAGTGTAAAAAGTTTATCAATACCTACTCCGGGAAGTCTCGGCTGTGTTGGCTTTGCACCTGGAGAGAGGATCAGCTTATCATATTTTTCTTCAAATATCTCACCATTCTCTAAATCCTTCACTAAAACAGTTTTACGATCCGGATATATGGAAATAACTTCATGATGAATTTTCATGTTAATACGGAAGCGTTTAAAAAAACTCTCTGGTGTCTATAGTGTAAGTTCTTCCGGGTCTGTGATCACGTCTCCAATATAATATGGAAGTCCACAATTTGCATAGGATATGTATCCGGATCTTTCAAACATAGTAATTTCAGCATGTTCATTCAGTCTGCGTATTCTTGCTGCGGCTGTAGCTCCTCCGGCTACACCTCCTACAATTATTACTTTCATCTTATTTTTCCACCTTTCCTGAGTAAGCTGCAATGCCACCGATATTATTTACTTTAGAATATCCCATTCGTTGCAGTATCCCAGTTGCCTGGCGGCTTCGTGAACCGGAATAACAGTATACAAACAGTGGGATATCCTTATTCTTCGCTACAGAAGCAATATTGTCAAGTTGCTGCAACGGCACATTTTTACTTTCTGGTATATGTCTTTCCTGATATTCCTGCGGTGTACGTACATCCAGCAGAACTGCATCATCAGTCCTTTTATATTCTTCTATGCCTTGATTAATATTCGACTGTTTAAAGAAATCAAAAAATCCCATTAGCACACCTCCCTAAAGCATTTCTAAAATCGCATTCTTAGGTCTCGCCCCTGAAACCTGCTGTACAATCTTCCCATTCTTCATAACCACTAAAGTCGGAATGCTCATAATACTGAACTTATTTGCCAGTTCAGGCTCTTCATCTACATTAATCTTTCCAACTTTAATATCTCTACGCTCACTTGCAATCTCCTCTACAATAGGTACTACCATGCGGCAAGGCGCACACCAAGATGCCCAAAAATCTAAAAGAACGGGTTTATCGGAATTCAGTACTTCGTTCTGAAAATTATTTTTATTGATATTAATAGCAGACATTTTACAGTCCTCCTTATCTTTTTCTTTTTGTAGATTTATTATAGTCTTAATTTCATTTATTTTCCGTGATTACATCACCATACCTCATTAACTTAACTTCTTGCCATACCATCTACACTTAATATAACACCTGTAATGTAACTCGCCTCATCTGAAGCAAGAAACACAAACGCATTGGCAATATCTTCTGGCTGTCCAAGACGACGCAATGGAATTCTTTCAATCATAGGTTCGATAACTTCCTTTGGCACGGCCTTCATCATATCAGTTTCTGTAATCCCAGGTGCAACAGCATTAACACGAATACCTTTAGGTCCTAGTTCTCTTGCTAATGATACAGTCAATCCGTTTACTGCAAACTTCGATGCCGGATAAGCAAACCCACTTGGCTGTCCCGAAATACTCACCATGGAAGAAGTTGAGAGAATGACCCCCTTGCCTCTTGCCACCATACATTCTGCTGCTACACGAGTAGTATTAAATACTCCTTTTACATTTAGATCCATGACTTTATCAAAAGTCTCCTCTGTATAATCCATAAATGAGGTGTTTTCTGAAATCCCTGCATTATTTACCAGTATGTCGACACATCCATATTTTTCAGTTGCCCCTTTAAAAGCCTTTCTAACAGACTCCATGCTTGCCAGATTTGGACTAATTCCAGCAACTATTGCATTGGGATATTTTTCTTTTAATTTATCTACAGCAACATCTGCCGATTCCTGTGAACTTGCTGCCAACACAACTGAAGCACCTTCCTTCAAGAATTTATCAGCTGTAGCAAATCCTATACCACGGCTTCCACCCGTAATGATTGCAACTTTATCTTTTAATCTCATTTAGACTACCTCCTTACTTTGTTTGTAGTTACATTATAAGCAAAAGGTAAATCATTTTCTGTGATATCATCACAAACTATCGCAATAAAAAACCCTGTTGCTCACACGCACCAGGGTTTTTGTTTATCTATCCGTATTTAAATAATCAGAATTTTATTCAACTTCTGAAAACTGATCTTTTCCAACATTACATAATGGGCATTCAAAATCTTCTGGAACGTCCTCCCACTTTGTTCCTGGTGCAATACCACCTTCAGGATAACCTTCCTCTTCATCATATTCCCATCCGCAAACGTCACATACATATTTCATTAGTTTGTTCCTCCTTCTATTATTATAATAATCAATATTACTGATTACCTTTTATTTAAAATAATCATTCAATCATCATTTTTTCCGTTCAAAAACATATTCTGCATCTGATGATAAATCAGAGCGGAATGAATAGCCTAGTCTATCAAATTTCTTAATATCCTCAGGATTTTCAATTCTGTTTTCAGCCATGAACCTAACCATTTCACCACGGGCCATCTTAGCATATGTACCTTTTGTCACCAGTTTATCTCCTGATAACTCACAAAATGTAATCGTAATGTATCTATCCTGTCGTGTCAGATATTTTTCTATGCACTTAGAGTATTCTTTCGATGCCAGATTGATTATAATCCTGCTGTTATCAATCACTGAGCGGTATAATAAATCTCCCCAGTACTCATACAGATTTTTTGTTTCTCCTATTCCAACCTTCGCCTGCATTTCCAAACGATAAGGTGTCACACCATCCCTTGGTTTTAGCACACCATAAAATGCAGATATTATTCTCAAATGATTTTGTACATACTCGAACTGACTGTCCTCAAACACGGATGGAGCCATATATTGAAAAGCAATTCCTTCATATGATAAGACAGCTGGGGTAAGTAAATGATAAAGATCCATGTTTTCCAATCTATTGAAGTTCTGTTCTGTAATTTTGTCATTACATTTCCAGATAGTCTTCAGTTCTTCTTTTGACTTACTTTTCAACCAACTTTGTATCTCTGTCGTCTTTTCAATAAATTCAGGCAATCCATCCGGCGCTATGCTGTCAGTATCTGTAATCATCTTTTTAGCAGGGGATAATATTATCTTCATTAATCTAATTCCTTGAGCATATTTTCAGGATCATCTGCAGCCTTGACTTTATCATTTGCCTTTATAATAATCCCCTGTTCATCAATAAGATATGTGGTTCTTACTACTCCCATAGAGACTTTGCCATAATTTTTCTTTTCTTTCCATACATCATATGCTTCAATAACTTTCCGCTCTTGATCTGCTAAAAGTGTAAATGCCAATCCATATTTTTCCTCAAATCTCTTATGAGAGGATACAGAATCCTTACTGACTCCAAGAATAACTGCTCCTTTTTCGGTAAACTGAGGGTATCGCTCAGAAAACCCACATGCCTGTTTCGTGCATCCCGCTGTATTATCCTTGGGATAGAAATATAAAATCACTTTTTTTCCTGTATAATCCGATAATCTATGTATTTTCCCATTTTGATCTGGCAACTCAAAATCCGGTGCCTTAACCCCTACTTCCAACATTATTTATCCCTCCCTTTCTGTATCTTTCTCTTTATTCGCCTTTTTCTTCCTATTCCCGGTAATCATTTTATGACCTGTATATATCGCCACTACCATACATAACATAGAACTTAAAGCAAAGTATTTGTGACTTGATTTTTGCTTTTTATATCCAGTGTAAAAAGTCCCAAGCATTGTGATCAATGCTCCTACTGACCAATATTTATGTGCTTTCATGTAATTCCTCCATTTTTTCAGTGTATTCAATTCTAATTATACGCTACCATATTCCTATGTCAATTTGATAATAGAGCATTCCTATAAATTTTTTCAAAATATCATTATCAAAACTATGTATTGTTATCCTTTAATTTTTCTTTGAAATAATTGACAAAAAGCTTGCTTTCAGGAGATTACTATTTAATCTCTTTTCCATCTATATATAGTTGAAATTTATCAGGATTATTGACAACATCATAGTCCTTTCCGTATTCTACAGGTCTATATTCGGCTGTCATTACCGATTCCCCGTCTTCAATATCCTCTTTCCATAAATAGATGTTCATATCAATGCTCGTCGCATATCCTCTGTCTGTGGAGAATTTTGTCGAATGAAAAGAGACTTTACAACTTAAAATTGGATAAAAAGGACAAAAAAAGAAGAGCTGCTTGCTCTTCCCATATAGTAGTAGTAAAATAATATGTCATGCCAGTGCAATATATTACCTAGAATATCGCTATAACAGGAAAAGGGCTGCATTGTGACAGCCCCTAGTTTACTTCATCACGTTGTCTACATTCTGAGTGAACTCGTTCCCTGGTTTATTTTAGCATCGATCTGGATTTTGTTTCATAAAGATAAATTTTGCCACAGAGCGGTCGTATGTTTTAATGTGTCCAAACAGCCAGTCGATTACATTTTTCTGTACAAGTTCACTGAACCGATCTGTTGGTCCTTCATACTCCTGAAGGTATTCATACAGTTCCTGAATTGTCTTTTTAAACTCTTCATGTTTTTCATAATGTTTTTCACGCTCTGGATAACCGGCTTTTTCCTGAAGTGCTTCTTCTTCTTTAAAATGAAAGTCAGTATACTCGTTAAGATAATCCAGAAGTTTGATCGCCTTTACCTTGCTGTCGCCATTTTGACAGGCAATTACAAAGTTCTGAATACGGTCAATCAATTCTTTGTGCTGTGTATCGATTGTTTTATTTCCTGTTACTAAATTGTCATCAAAGGTAATGTTTAAATCGTAAGTCATAATTTGACCTCCATTTCTTTTATATGTTCTCTTAGGCTCTTTTAATGTCTGGCAGTTTCGTACCTGCATTTTCTGCTTAGTCTTCTACAGGAACGAAAACATCTTTTCCTAATCCGCAGATTGGGCATGTCCAGTCATCTGGAATATCCTCAAATGCAGTTTCTGGAGCGATACCGGCGTCTGGATCTCCTACTGCCGGATCATAAATATATCCACATGGTTCACATTCATATTTTTTCATAGTCATTTTCCCTTTTCAATGTCGATTTATTTTTGTTACCAAGTTCCTAGCAATTTTTCTAACACTTTGTTTCTTATATATCTGTATTATACATGATAATTATTCTTTTGTCAATAATAGTAATTATTATTATTTTTGCACTTAGCATAAACTGATATTTGAATTGCACATTTACATATTGTATATATCATGGGAATAGTTGAATAAAAAAATGAACTCTATTCATTAAAGACAGAGTTGCTGGAAATTATTTCTCTCCAACAACTTTCTTCGTCTTTAAGTCCTTGAAACACAATACTGTCCAATCAGATTCATCCAACTGTTATATTTATTCTTTTCACACACCTTTCGACAAATTTCATTTTCCATCAATACACAGAACATCTTATCATAATCAAATGCCCAAACAGCACCATTAGCGGGTGGCTTGCTCTGTCCCTATAAGGGACTATTCCCTGCTTGCGCCCGGAAGGCGCACTGACAGTCTGCCAACTGCACCACATTTACAGCAGCCCCTTCCAGGGGCTATTTCAGTGCTTCCTTATTCCGGCGCTGCCCCAAAAGGGGCTTGCTGGTTTGCTTTGATTTCCTACTACTACTCCAAGCAGTTTATTTCTTGTTTTTCTTCACCGGCTCACCCGTAAACGGGTCGATATACTCTACTAATGACATCTGGTCATATTCTAAATCTTCTTTTAATTGATTCTGAATATACTCTTTTATTGCAGCCGTATTTTTTCCTACCGTATCTACATAATATCCTCGGCACCAGAAATGGCGGTTTCCATATTTGTATTTCAAATTTGCACGCTTCTCAAATATCATCAGCGATGACTTTCCTTTTAAGTACCCCATTATTTCTGATACACTATATTTAGGTGGTATTCTTACTAACATATGAACGTGATCTTTACAGCACTCTGCTTCTATTATTTCAATTCCTTTTCTTTTGCACAACATACTTAATATTTCTGCTACATCTGCTTTTATCTGTCCATATATTACCTGCCTACGGTATTTTGGTGCAAAAAGTCGGGTAAGAGACGGACATTACTGGCCGTCCCTCCCCTAAGAACGGAACGTGCGACTTTCACCGCATTCCGCTCACGCATCTATAACACATAGTATTCACTACGTGCGGCTGTACTCTTCTGATATGCTAGTTTTCGCTTCATTTCATGCTCCTTTTTCCGCTTTATGAAGTAATCGCTGTTCAAAAAGGGATTTTTATTCAAATACAGTGATTTTACCCTTACTATCGGCATGTCCATCATTTGATAGAGAACAATCGTGTCTGTTCTGAATGACCACTGTCTTCCACATTTTGGATGCCAATACCTGTTCTTCACCCATTTATTACATTTCTGCGGATGTCTTCGTTTGGCCCATTTCCATAGCATCTCCCAGAGTCTGTGATCTATGAGAGCGAATGTGCTTTTTGCACAGACGCAATGGTGGTATTCTGCCCATCCTTTTGTTATCTGATTTAGTTTTACAATCAAAAGCTCTTGTTTTGACTCACGATAATACCGCACTGTCTGGCTAAGCTTTTTCGTGATTTTCTTCTTAGATTTAGTCGACGGTTGAATCAGAAGTTTGCCTTCGAATTTTCTGAAATTCCATCCCAGAAAGTCGAAGCCGTCATTTATATTTGTAGTAGCCGTTTTTTCTTCTGATAGTTTCAACCCCCGCTCTTTCATGAACTCTTCAACCACTTGTTTAACGTCTTCAAGAACTTCCTTGCAGTCTGCTGTTATAATGAAATCATCAGCGTAGCGGCATAGGTGTACTTTATGTTTATTGTAATTCGGGTGATAGTGCCCTGTACTGCTCGTACTGTATCTTTCAAGCAACAATCTTTCAAGTCCATCCAATGTCATATTTGCATAGGTCGGACTGATCAGCCCTCCCTGGGGGCTACCTCCTGTTGTGGGGAATAATCTCTTATTCTCCACATAGCCGCACTTCAAGAATTGCCTCATTATTCTTTTATCACTTGGGATATTTTCCAACATCCAGTCATGGCTGATGTTATCAAAGCATCCTTTAATGTCACCTTCCAAAATCCATTCCGGAGAAGTTTTTCTTGACAGAAGTTTGAACATGTATTCCATTGCATCCTGTGCACATCGGTTTTGCCGGAATCCAAAGGAAACCTTGTCTGCTGTTGTTTCTGCTATCGGGGCAAGAGCCAGCAGTTGTAACCCTTGCATGGCTCTGTCAGTCATAGTTGGTATCCCTAGTGGACGTTTTTCCTTTTTCCCATACTTTTCGATATAAGTTCTCTTCAATGGCTTTGCTTTGTATGAAGAAGTTGTAAGGTTGTGAACTGCCTGGATTTTGTCTTCGTCTGTCGACCAGATGTCTCCATCAATTCCAGGTGTATTTTTACCTTTGTTTGTTATCACTCTCTTAACTGCCAGGGCTTTTGCATAAAATGAATTTGTGATTAACTTTTGGAGTCTCTTTACAAGTCTCCACTTATCAGCCTGTACTGCCTTCACAATCCGTACTTGTAGTCTATTAACATACAATTCTGCCTGTTTCCAGTTAATCTCTTTCCATTTCAGTTTTCTGTATGTCTGCATTGTCCTCGCAGATGGCGTCATTGAACTTTGTGCATTCATAGATTCCCAGTCTTTCATATGATTAGACACGCGCCAGACGTCTGCCTCCTTTCGGATGGGACAAAGTTTGAATCCCTATCTGTTGCATTACACAACAGCATTCGCTTCTTCTGGCATCCATTCCTCCTGTGCATTGTATTTTTCTTACGATTAACCTACCTGTGAAAGGAGCACAAGAGGGTTTCCCAGTTCCATTGCTTGAATTATTGCGATGCATTTAGGCTCCATCTTTAGGCCGGAGGTGCTTCGTCCATTCAGCTCAGCGCATATCGAAACCGCCAGCCCACGCCCTCTAACCGTTTTGGTAATGGTGTATCAGTCACTTTCACCATTTCAAGTATCACGACCCTTACAATGGTTCACATATGTTAGCCGTGTGCATCAATTCCTAGCGGTTGGGTGGATGTGACTTCCACTTACCCGCATTGTCCCACTGCTTCACACCTTTCATCACTTACTAGGCATTTCGTGGTAGAAATATCACGAATGGAGGTGATAGCGCATGCGCGCACTTCAAGCAATGACCGCAGGTCGCACCAATATGGTACTTGCATTCCCATTTAGTATGAGCTAAACTATTTACGTTCATTTTATGAACCTCCTGTGATTTAATATTTGTGGTTTGCAGACCTACATTTATTTTAACACAGGAGATTACTTATATCTAAAGAGCTTCCCTCCCCCTGCATAGCAGGGGGTTTATTTTTACTGTCACACAATCAAACAGAACTTGAGAGGCAACCACATTTTCGATTGTCTATCAAGCTCTGTTTATCTCTTAGTACTTCAGATTATTCATTATTACTCTGCCTTTGACTTTGCTAACATAGCAATATCCCCCACACCATTTAAAACCATAGTTGGACGATACGCATAAGTTTTGAGTGTATCCTTCGTTGAACATCCAGAGAGAACCAATACAGTAGACATACCACTTTCCATTCCTGAAATCACATCTGTATCCATACGATCCCCAACCATTACAGCTTCTGCTGAATGACATCCAAGCATATTCAATCCTGTTCTCATCATCAGTGGATTCGGTTTCCCACAGAAATATGCCTGTGTACCTGTTGCCATTTCTATAGGTGCAATCAATGCACGACAAGCAGGAGCAATGCCGTTCTCAATCGGTCCGGAAACATCTGAGTTTGCTCCGATCAGCTTTGCACCTTTCAGAACTAAATTCGTTGCTTTTGTTAATGTATCCAATGAATAGGAGCGTCCCTCTCCCACAACAACATAATCCGGATTTACATCATTCATTGTGATACCTACATCATAAAGTGCATTTAACAGGCCGGCTTCTCCTATCACAAATGCTGAACAGCCTGCCGCCTGTTCTTTTAAAAATGCGGCTGTTGCCAATGCACTGGTATAAAAATGTTCTTCTGGCACATCAAGTCCCATCCTTGCCAGTTTCTAATTTAATTCCCGTGGTGTATATCCACTATTATTTGTCAAAAATAAATATTCTTTCTTTTCATCATGCAACCACTGGATGAATTCTGGAACACCTGGCAATATCTGATTGCCATGATAGATCACACCATCCATATCACAGATGAATCCTTTTTTTTCATTAAAATCGATTATGGATTTTATCATGTTCATATGCGCCCTGCCTTTCTTGTTTCTTTAGAATACACCTTATTCTTTTCATAATAGAATAAAACTCTTTTTTCTACAAATATTTTTATATTATATCATCCACACATGAAATCAAATACATAGCACTGTAAAATCAAAGTAAATATTTCGATCAACAGAACCTTTTATGACAACATCTCTTTCACACAAGTACTTCGATAATCACTTGGTGATATTTTATATCTTTCTTTAAATACTCGGTTAAACGTTCTCTGACTTTCAAATCCACTATCCAGACAAATATTTGTAATAGAATCACTCGTATTTTCCAAACGATGGCATGCATAGTTCAGCCTTGCATCGTTAAGATATTGATTAAAGTTTCTATGGAATGTCTTAGAAAAGAGTCTGGATAAAACATATTTGCTCACGCCCAGGTCTTTTGCCATCTCTTCCAACGAAAACTTCTTCTTGAAATTTGCTGATATATAGGAAACTGTCTGGTAAATAAGATCGTTGCTCCCCACACTGCTCTTTTCTACCAAATTTAATTTTCCTATGCAGCGTACCAACACAATTTGAAGATATGCCTGTGCAACAGTAATATCCGACTGTTCTGTCTCTAAAATTGCATTTATAACCCTATATACCTCCGTTTCAACCTTTTCCGCTTTGATGATTGGGTATTCAGGAGCCATGGATTGCATGATATCTGCAAATTTGGCTATCGTAAATGGCGATGCAATCAGATAAGTCGCTTTATTTACACCGGGCGTCAGTACCTGATAGTGATGAATAACATCTGGAAATACAAAGCCTATATCTCCTTTTTCCATATGGTATAGTTCCTGTCCGACACCAAGTTCTAATGATCCACTTGTTACACAAACGATCTCCAGTGCATTATGAAGATGTGGTTCAATATGTTTTGACTTCCTATTTATTGCTATAATCTCCTCTTTTGTGTCAACATATTTTAACTGCATGAAATACTCCCCTTTGCAACATTTGTCTATATCTTCTTTCGATTTGGCAAGCAATTCTTTTACACCTATCTTATAATCAACTTGTAAATAAGGAAAGGAGGAATTGCAAATGAGCAACCTAAAAAAATATCTGAATGACCTTTTAGTATTCTACACTGAATATTTTGAGCATCCTTACCATGTATAAATACTAAAAGGACTATTTTGTGAAAACTGAATATTTTCTTAAGGCCATTTCACAAAAATGAAGTGGTCCTTTTTTATTTTCAAAATACAGTTCTATCACTTTATATATAGAAAAAAGCACTGTCTCATCGAACAACGATCAGACAACGCTTTCTCCTGTCAATTCTAATTTATGTCCGATGCATCTGTTACTTCATCTGTAGCAATTTCTTTTTCTGCTTTCAGTTTTTTATTTGCATCTTCTACATTCATTCTTGAAAGTACAAACATAATCAATACATCAAAGATTAACGGAAGCCAAAGATACATAAACTGCATCATATCAAGTGCAGACTGCGGCTGAGTTGCATTTGTTCCGATATATCCACTGAACTCAAGCATCCATCCAACAACAGCGGTTCCAATACCTCCACCGATTTTTACGCCAAGAGAAGTACAAGAGTACATCGTTCCGTCAATTCTCTTTCCCTGTGTAAGATAAGTGTATTCAGAGCAGGATGCGATAACTGCATTCATATCTCCCTGCCATGGTCCCTGACCTAAGGCTGCAAGAGCTGTAAACGCCATCATCAGCGGAACACTGCCCATATATCCGGCAATAACAACAAGTGCTCTACCAATGACTGCTAAAACATAACCTCTTAAGTTCAGTTTGTACATACCTTTCCACTTACCAACTAAGGTTGGTGTAAAAATTAAGGCAATGATCAGTGGAATATTAACTGCCCATGCAAATTGTCCAAACAAATTCTTATTTTTCAGTACCCATGTCATGTAATAAATGCCAGCTCCAATCATGGCACCATATAACTGCTGTAAAATATATGTTCCACAAATCATCATGTAATATTTGTTTTTAACAAGAAGCTTGAATGCCTGTACCATTCCGTACTTTTCATTATCATCCTTTACTTCTCCTTCGTTAAGTTCTTCCTCAGGAAGTTCCTTAACAGAAAGTGCTGAAATCGTATTTATGACAAGACCAATGATTGCATAGATAATAGCAACCGTTCTCCATGCCGCAGCATCTCCACCACATTTATCTACAAATCCAACTGTAATCGCCTGAATCAGAAGACTTGTTGAAAACGCAAAAATAAAACGGTAAGATCCCATCTGTACACGCTCTTTGCTGTTCTTTGTAATCAGTGACGTAAGTGCTGAATAAGCAATATTGTTTGCTGTATAAAACACACCATTTAACAGTGTATAAGAAATAAAGAACCATGCATATTTAGCCGTTGTTCCCAAACTCACCGGTACTGCAAAGCAGCCGACCAGCGTAATGGCACAACCTATATATCCGTATAGCATCCATGGCTTCGCTTTTCCCATTTTACTGTGTGTTTTGTCAATCATTGATCCAAAAAATATATCCGTAAAACCATCAAATAGTTTTGATACGGCAATCAGGGTACCTACGACACCTGCAGCAAGTCCTACTGAGTCCGTCAGATAGACCATCATGAAAGATGTCAGGAAGGCATAGACTACATTACCTGCAATATCACCTGATCCATATCCAATTTTGTTATACCATTTCAAATACTTTTTTTCTTCCATCAAATTTCTTTGCTCCTCATCTTCATCGCACTTAGAATCTCAATATGTCTAACCGTATGATGTCTAATTATATTTTTTTCTCTGTTTTTGTCTGATTGCTCTGTATATCCGGACTTTACATTGCAATCAGACTATCCTTCTTTGTTTACGAGTTACATGAAACTTTATTATCCCTTTACATACGGTATCAGCGTAAACTGGAACCGGAATAATACATCATCAAATCGGTACTGATCCAATACAACTGGACCACAACTATTAGAACCAATGCCATTTAATGCGTAGTCAACGCAAAATACTACACTATCTGATTCTGTCAGTTCATAATTATGCGTTTTCTTCTCAAGTTCTTCCTGCGTATAATAAGAAGCATTGAATGAGAAGGCATTTTCCGCAGATACCACAATTCCATATCGGCTGTTGTTAAGCTCTACATATTCACAATCATAATGGCTTCCATTTTCCTGTGGACGAATATAATCCTCATGCAAATCATCTACATTTGCATGATACAAACCGTGGCTCGCAGCCTGATGTTTGTCACAATAGCTTTCCTGTGGTCCCATTCCAAAGTATCGTGCATCTGAAAGTTTTTTATCCAGGAACATCCTCACACCAAATCTTGGCAGATCCGGAAATTCATCATCTTTTGTTACTGCAATATCTGCATCAATCTTTCCAGCAGCTTCTATTTTCCATGTGATCGTCACATCAAGAATCTTCTGTACTGTCTCTGCCACAACGGATGCATGGCTTATAATTTTCACACCATGCTTTCCCTGCACGACCTCTGTCGTATAGGCTCTTGTGTAAGCCTTATCATAGTGGGCTTTCTTCCATTCAGACTTGATGTACATATCGTTATCTGTTGGAGCTCTCCAAATATTTAATTCCATCGGATGGTTCAAGTATTCCCGCCCTGCGAATTTCATCTCTGTAAAGAGTGCAGTCCGTCGGTCAATTGTATATGCGAATTCACGACCTTTGATATGAATCTGTGTATCATCTTCACTCACCTGTAATTCAGAATCCGTCACTGTTTTTTCAACCCATTTTTCTGCTAACTGGCATTTGGCATCCTTCTGGCTTACTTCGATCTCATCAAATCCAAGGATATGGTCTTCATCCAACAGTGGCAATTCCTTTTTCAGATGGTAAATAAATTTTAAATAACATTTTCCACTCTCTGGCACATTGATTTTAAGGTTTATTTTTCCTTCACTGTGTGGTGCTGCTGAAACTTCTGGGAGTTTACCTTTGCTGATTACAAGCCCGTCCTGCGTCAGTTCATAACTGATCTTCACATAATCTTTCAAGTCATCAAAATCCATGTAGTTATGAAGCACCAGTTCTCCGCTTTCTTTGTCATAGGAAATAACCCTTGCCGGGCGATAAACATTCTTGTATTCCAAAAGTCCTGTATGTACCGTTCTGTCCGGATATACTAATCCATCCATACAGAAGTTGCCATCATGAATTTCTTCGCCATGGTCGCCCCCATAAGCATATATAGTCTTTCCATTCTCAGCAGTTCCATGAGCAATCGCATGGTCACACCATTCCCAGACAAAGCCGCCGCACATTTTATCATTATCCTGAATCATCTGGAAGTAATCTTCAAAATCTCCAGGTCCGTTTCCCATGCTGTGACAGTACTCTACCAAAAGGAAGGGTTTGCTTCCATCTTTATCCAGATATTCCTGAATTTCGGAAAGCGCTGGGTACATCCGGCTGTACACATCCAGATTGCTGTAATCATATGTTTCATCATAATTACGGTATCTTGCACTCTCATATTGTGTGATACGGTCTGGATCAAAATTCTTTGTCCATTCCAGTGCTTTTTCAAAGTTGCAGCCATAAGCACTCTCATTTCCCATTGACCACATAACAATACAGAAACGGTTTTTGTCACGTTCCACCATGAGTTTTACGCGATCAACGATTGCCTCTTCCCATACCGGATCATCTGCAATCTTCTCATTCCATCGTTTGAACCGATTGTAATCAGTGTCTTCTTTTCTGTAGATCATAAATGGACCATGAGCTTCAATATCTGCTTCATCTATTACCATGAATCCATACTTGTCACACATTTCATAGAAAAATGGTGCGTTCGGATAGTGGCTGGAACGGATCGCATTAAAATTATGCTGCTTCATTAACGTAAGATCGGTTGTAATCTGTTCCAGACTGATTGTAAATCCAGTAACCGGATCGGAATCATGTCGATTGACACCACGGAATTTAATCTTCTGTCCATTTAGGTAAATGACCTGGTCTTTAATCTCTATCTTTCTTAATGCAATGTGATCTACAATTACTTCATTCTCTGTTTCAAGAATCAGTTTATATAGATATGGATTTTCTGTATTCCAAAGTTCCGGACTTGCAATTTCTAATACAGCTGTTCCTTTTTCAGCAATACTTCCTAGTGCTACAACTGCTCCGTTTCTATCTTCAATCGAAATTTTTACATTTAAGGGAGAGTAGAATTTCATTTCAATTTCTACTTTCGCAAGCATATCCTCAATTCTTGTTTTAATATGATAATCACTGATTGCCTGTTTTGGGCGTTTCAAAATGTACACATCCCGGAAAATACCACTCATACGGAATTTGTCCTGATCTTCCAAATAGGAACCATCACACCATTTCATTACCAACACTGCCACCGTATTCGTTCCATCCTGAAGTACATCGGTAACATCAAACTCACTGGTCATATGTGAAACCTGGCTGTATCCTATGTAAGAGCCATTGATCCATACATAAAAGCAGCTATCTACTCCTTCAAAGTTCAAAAAAGCTTTTGATGCTTTCTCATCTCTGCTGTACTCAAAATTATGTACATAAGCTCCACACGGAATATCCTGTGGCACATATGGTGGATCAAACGGAAACGGATACCGGATGTTTGTATACTGGTGTGTATCATATCCTGCCATCTGCCATACACTTGGAACCTGAATCTCATCAAAATTTTCTGTATCATAATTCTTCTCAAAGAAAGAATCCTGAATGTCATAGATGCTGTTAAAATACTGGAATTTCCAAGTTCCATTCAATAACTGCATACGATCTGATTCTTCTCTGTGTTCCACCAAGTTATCCATTCTTTTGGATGCCGGAATATAATAGGCTCTGGCTGGCATTGTGTTTTCGTGCAGTACGCTTAGATTTTCATAATAACGTGGTACGATCATAAATAACTCTCCTCCAATACATATACTTTTTTGTTCTTTGTTTCCCTAAAGCAAACCTTATACTTTACTTTTTTGTTTACGTTCCTTAGTTATGCTATATATAGCTTATCCTAATCCGCAAAATATGTCTATGAATTGGATTAGACAAAATATGCACTAAATGATACAATGATAAAAAGTGCGAAAAGAGGTGCTGTCCTATGTATTTGAACACCGGTTATTTGAATCACTCACATATGGATTTCAAAGACAAAAGTCGTCCGCTGATTGTAGGTAGCTGTGGTACTTACCGTCTTTCCAGACATCCCAAACTTCCTACCTACCGTCCAAGGGGTCGTCTGGATTATCAAATTATATATATCACTGCTGGTTGTGGGCATTTTCATTTTGATAATGTAAATAACGAAACGATTGTTCCAGTCGGCAACATTGTACTGTACAGACCGAAAGAACTTCAGAAATATGAATATTACGGAGAAGATAAGACAGAAGTATACTGGATTCACTTCACAGGAAGCAATGTGAAAAATATCTTACATCAATATGGGTTTCCGGATAAAGAACGTGTCTTTCAAGTGGGTACATCTAATGAATATGAACAAATTTTCAAACGTATCATTATCGAGCTCCAACGCTGTCAAGATAATTATGAGGAAATGCTTGTCCTTTTGCTACGTCATCTTCTGATTAGTTTCCACCGGGAACTGACAAGAGAGCACATATTAAAAAATGAATATCTTGATCATGAGATGGATAATGCTGTTACCTTTTTCAGTGAAAACTACAATCAAAATATCAATATTGATGATTATGCTGCCTCACGAGGCATGAGTGTCAGCTGGTTTATACGAAATTTCAAAAAATATACCGATTCTACACCAATGCAATTCATTGTGGGAATCCGCATCAACAATGCTCAGATGTTACTTGAAACAACAACTTATTCCATCAATGAGATTTCTAAGATTGTCGGATATGATAACCAGCTTTATTTCAGCCGGCTTTTTCACAAGCTGAAAGGATATTCGCCAAGAGAATACCGAAAAATAAGAAATAAGTTATGAAATCTATAATATCATAAAAACTAAATGTCAAAAAAGGATGCCACCGAATCAAAACAGATTACGTGACATCCTCTTCTTTTTATTAGTGCTATTTTATAAATTCAACCGAATAGTAATACATGTACTCATTATCTGTATCTATATGCTCCCCTGCAATATCCTGTATTGGCAATGAACTTAACCCTTTTTCTCCATAAATCAGTGCTGCCAATCCTTGCTCTGTTCCGTACTCTATCGTGCTTTTGTTCTCTATAGAGGTCGCTGATCTTCCATAATATTCCCTGTTTGCAACACCTTCCAAGATTGGCGTTTCTGTCATATATTTTGAATATTCATCTGCTGCAATAAGCTTTGCAGTAAAATTATCAAAATCCGGAGTGATGACAATCAATCCATTTGTGGAAGATTTCACATCTTCATAGGAAAGTTCCAAAACTTTTTTATGTGAAACTCGTTGTCCAAGCTGATATTCTGACAAGTAAATAGATAACGTTTTAAATGTATCCCTTGAATTGTATCGAAACATCATTGTTCCATCAATTCCTGATAACAATTCAGCAGTTTTCATTTCTATACTATCTGAGTCTACTGCTTCAATATAGTTTTGTGGTTGCCGCAATTTATTACATACGATGGATCCAAAAGTAACCATAGATATTCCCACTATAATAAGAAGCACTATAATGATTCTCTTTAAGTATCGTTGTTTGCGGCCACTGTCCTTTGTTATCTGTATCAATGTATCTTCTGATTTTTTTTCAATATTATCTATCTCAATATCTTCACCAGCCAAAAACTCATTAAGACTAATACCTAATATTTCGCATAATTCTAAGTATACTGATACATCCGGCAAACAGATTCCTCTCTCCCATTTAGAAACAGACTTATCACTCATACCTATTTTTTCTGCCAATTGCTTTTGTGTCATCCCCAATGACTTTCGCTTACCTGCAATGTATTTTCCAATTTTGATAAGATCCATCCATCTACCTCCTTTTTTATATTGATCATACTCTTTTTTAGAGAAAAAACATACCCCTCAAAGGTAGAATATGATTTTTAAGCCTGTCTAGTTTGCCAGATAAACGAAAGAGCTTATATATCGGATTCATATATAACCTTACAGTTTTTATTACTGTATCCTATATATTCCATACACTGCAAGCAAGAAGCATCGAAGCTCGTCTCTGTCTGTAAATTTCTTTTACACAAATCCTTCTTCTTGGTGGAAAGACAATATTATATCTTGTTCATTAATCCAACATATTAGCTTTTTGTTTTTTCTTTCATTTATGTAACAAATTTCGCTCCATTCACAATCACCACAAATTGTTTCACACTTTCTACAAGACAAAATATTATCATGAATATCTTGTTTAAATTCAGAATACGGAAGTAGCATTCCTTCTTTCCATCCACATAATTCAAGAATCTTTTGATCGTATTCTCGAACCTTATCAGCAACACTACAACTTCCATCTTGTAATCTACTGGGACATCCCTCACAAAAAATATCTGACTGCAAGGTGACACAAACAATTGAAGCGTTTTCTAATTCAGCTATTATTTTCTTTATATGTTCTTTATATTTTTCACTATACTTTTTCACTGAGAAAAAGGAGATACACAATCTGTGATGTGGACGAAGTTTGTACTGGTATTCCATTTTACTCTCCTTTATGCCAAATAGGCGTTTCTTCCTCCCGATCCTTTGAGGTGGTTAAAATGAACAATCTGCTCAATGGGTAAATGCCACTCCTCTGAAGGAAGCCGGATGCGTTTTGTCTACATATAATTAATCTCTGTTTTCTCGCTTATTATGAATCTTCCTTGATTTTGGATCAATAACAGACAAAATACCAATGATTTTTAATGGAATGTTTAGCATTTCATATTCATAACAATCCCATTTTAATTTATATGAAATGGCAATTGCGCCACCGGCAATCAGTAACTGCCCAAATACAATAACCGGACCTATACCATACAAAGGCAGATTTTTTTCACTTTTCTTATTCATTCTTTATGTTCTTTTCCTCTTTGCATCTTGAAAAAATAACATGCCCTTTTGCTTCCTTTCCACTAACGCATAACCGGTATGTTCCTTTTTCATTAATCTGTATTTCAAATTCTGCATCCGTTACATCATCACCTCTATACACTGGCTGATCATCTTCATTATATATTTATACGGAAATTTTCCCGGATTTGCTGATAATCTTTACCTTAATACTTTCACCGGCGTCCATATCTATATTATGAGAATGTGTCGAGTTCATCTGTTCAAAAGCTATATCGTAAAAATCTGTATCCGATATCTCATCCCCTATAAATGTAGCTTTATTACATAAACCGCAGGCAGTAAAGACTAATATCATATGAAAAAGTATTCCGGATAAAATAATTTTTCTTTTGGTTGCCTTTTTCATTTCAACAATCCTCTAATCCAGTCATCTAAAAATGCCATCTGCTCTGCTGTATGAAACCAATGTTCTCCGTTTTGCATTATTGTTAGTTCTGCATTGACATCATTGGCAAACTTATGGATAGTTTCCTGTGATGTCAGATTATCTTTATCTCCATATAGTATATAAGTAGGAACCGACCAATTGACCGGATGATTACGCACATAACACAAATATTCCCAGGACAATGTTTCTCCAAATCCTGTGGTTATCAACTGTTTTTCACGTAACTTTTCTTCCGTTATATCTGCCCATCCCATCATATCAAGAATCAGCTTTTTCATATCAACGATTGGTGAAATGAAAAAGGCTTTGTCTACCTGTTCATTATTAAGAGCACACATTGAAAAATAAGCTCCAATACTGTTCGCTATTAGAATAATTGAATCATACCATTGCCTATATCTGTGAAAAAACTCTTTAAATTCACTTATTGCATCCCACGGATTGTCTGCATGATAATCAATTCCTATCACATCATAACCTGCAAATAATGTTTTATAATGGTCAGCTTCCATAGCATTTCCACCTTTTCCATGAATATATAAAACTAATTGTCTCATGAATCTTACCTTTCTATCTTCCTTTCATGTATAAACCTGCTTTCAACACCAAAAGCAGAAATGCCAGTGCTGTTGCATATGTCTCCCCTGTCAAAGCCAGAAACAGTACTGCTACGATACCAAGCAACATGGAAAATACAATTATCATCTTGTATACTTTCTCAATTTTTAACTGCGTAACTATAAGCTCTGAAACTCCAATTAACATTAATAAAAAGAACAATACTCAATAAACCATCCTGTTAAAGGCTGATGTTTCTGTATAGCCGAACAGGTTTACGGATGCAATATATTCTTTCATTGATTTTGGATACAGAGGCAGCACAATCAGCAGAAAATGAAACAAGTCAATAGCCCCGATCAGAATGCTGCACAGATTTTGCATATTGGATTTATTTTCTTTCTCCGCAATTGAAAGTAATTTTTCTCCAGACACCAGTTCATCAATTGTCACAGAGAAAAAAGTTGAAATTTCTTTTAGAGAATCTATACTCGGATACCCTCTGTCCGATTCCCACTTCGAAATAGCTGTCCTCGAAACAAACAGAATAAGTGGTTGTACGACGTATGTGACCTCCTGTGCTGCCATCCCTGTTTTCCACGAGAGTTGCAAATCCCATTGCCATCTCTTTATTATGAGCACGCAGCTTCTGAAGCAAAGGATTCTCCATATTAAGATAAACCCCTATGATTACAAAAACTGACACCAGGCTTGTAAGAAGCGCCTGCGGATGTATCATCTGATATACTGTAACTGCTAATACCGCCACAATACAGGTTGTTATTGTAATGAGCTTATTGTACCCCATATTTTTTCTTCCGCATATCAGTAATATAACACTACCAAGCATATAAACAGCTACCATAATGTAACAGGTATACACCGGAATTCCCATCGAATAATTTGTAATCTCTCCATGACAATACGTAATCTTTGGCATAAACAAGATCACAGCAGCCATATTTACTGCAAACGGCAATGCTGAATATTCCCGTAAAAAGCAATAATTCAAACACGATTTCTTTCTTTTGAACCTTATAGGCATATCGCTCACGGAAATATATAAATGCAATATAAATTACAATAAGCATACAGCCTATCTGAAGTTTACTATACTCAATCATAAATTTCTCTTTTCTCCCAAATTGCCATAACAAATTCTGCGCTTTTACTATAACATCAAGGATAGCTCTATCTCATCTTCATCCATCGTTCCAGTCTCTTTAAAGCCTTTGTTCTTGTATAAACTTAATGCATGAATATTGTCCATATTGCAGGTTAATGTTACCTTGTCTGATGGTCCAAAGGGTTTCGTTTTAATGTACTCAATCGTCAGATCCAATGCAATACTTCCATACCCCTGTCCCTGATTAGATTCGTCAATCATCATATGCCATATATTGTATTCCGGAATATCATAATCATAAATCACCATGACATAACCAATCATAGTATCATCCTTATAGATTCCAAACGGCTGACATTGATTCCTGTAAACATAAGCCTGTGCAAGGCTTCGAATTGGATGGGAAACAAAGCGTTCCTGTCCGTTTGCAAGTTTCAAATGAAATGCTTCCATAAAATTATCTTCTGTAATTTGCTTTAGATATTCCACAGCCACCTCCGTACTACTGCACTCTTTGATAATGTTTCCAGAAGTTGATTGTTTCCTGAAGATCAGCTTCACTGGCGAACAGGTTCAGCTTCTTCGCAACTTCAACTGCGAAATCGACATATGCATTTGCTCGTGCAGTTATCACATTTTTATCCGTTACTAGGTCCGCATCGGAGGAATGGGTTGATTTCACATCACACAGAATCCCAGCATGATCCAGCACATCAACCCCTGCACAGATCCCGGCAATCAAAATCTCACGTTTCATTAAGGCTTGTAGACACGCTTTCACCTCTCGAGTAACAATTTCAGCGATGTTTCCACCCGGAAGGATAAAACTTCTGATTTGATCTTTCATCCTTATCCCCCTATTCATTCTCTTTTTTTCTTCTGCGCTCTGCAATCTTTCGATTTATCTTATCTGCCTCTTCTTTTTCCAGATACCACTTCACAAGATAGGACAGCACATCACAGACAGCCGTTGAAATCAATATTGCTACATAAACTATTCTAGAAACGCTGTCTCCCATTATCAGATAAATCACAGCACACATTGCAATTTCCAGAACTACAAGTTCTATACCTCTCTGCCACATGATCTGAGGAATCGTCATATCTTCCTTCAGATAAATAGGAATACATGGAATCATACAAATGAATGCCAACCCAAACGGCAGGAAAAAATAGATAAAGCTAATGCTGTTATTTCTTGCAAAGAGACTGCCGATCACTGCAATTGCAAATGTACATTCTGCCACAACCGTTATGTAATCAAACAGAAACTCTCTCTTCGGATCAAATTCTTTCATCGTCATCATCCTCCATAAAACAATCTTCAATTTCCTTTGCATACCTTCTTGTAATCAATATTTCTTCACCGTTTTCCATTCTGGCATATAGTCTTCCGTTCAATGCAGTCCGTACGGAAGTAATATGCTCTACATTGACAAGCATTGTTTTGGACGCTCTGCATATAGTTCTTCTCTTGACCTTGTCTTCTACCTGATACAATCTGCCTTTTATTTCATAAACACTGTCCACAGTATATGCAAATACCAGACCATCCACAGTCTCAAAATACAGAATATCCTCTATTCTGACAGATGCCCTTTCCCTTGCCTTCTTATATCCGGTCAGAGTATCCCCTTTATGTTGTACATATTCTTTTATCTCTTCAAAGTCCTTAGTAAGTCTTATGTACGCAAGGGTCACTCCTTCTTCTTCCGGACTTTTTACAAGTTTTTCCGTTACCCTCATGTGTATTTCCTTTCCGGCTAAATCATATTACCAATTTGCTACCATAATTACTCTATCGTGATTCAATTTCATTGTCCATATGCAGACAACTAACATGCACCAAACCGATGCCAAGATGCATAATAATCCCAGTTTTCGTCAATAATACGAAAGCAGTACAAACCTTATCAGATTCGTACTGCCAACCTCATATCTAAAAAATCTGCCTCGGCAGTTTCTTTTTCGCTTTATATGGGAACTGCTTATCAAACTCCTCTGCTTCCTGCTCATCTACAAGATAACCCTCCGGTGTTGCATACTCTCCTGTAATTCCATCAAAATAACCCGGTATCAGTTCCTTACACAGAAAGAATGATGCATCTTCCCCCTCCGGCAATCCATGATATCGGATACCATACTCGCTTGCCTGCTTAAAACCGCTCTTTCCATAAAAATCAATATTTCCTTCAAAGCACAGCGCTCCACAGCCAAGCTCTGCAGCTTTCTCCAATGAATAATCAAGCAGAATTTTTCCATATCCCTTACGTTTATATTCGTTTTTGATACAGATTGGTCCCATCGTCATAATGGGAATGCTTCTTCCGTCATCTGCTGTGATTGCAGTTCTCACAAAGATATTCTGTCCGATAAGTTCTCCGTCCTGATACATAACAAAATCAAGCTCCGGTACAAATGCCGAATCATTTCTTAACTGGTTAAGGACATAATGCTCCAGGCATCCGGGGCGGTATACATTCCAAAAACTATCCCTTACCAGATTTTCTACTTTTCGATATTCACTTTTTTCTTCTAAACGGATTACTATATTATTTTTCATGATCTGATTCTCCTTCACTTCAAATCTTGTACCAGGCTTTTTATAGCTGATACAAATTCATCTTTTACATTTTCCTTATCTTCTGCTCCATCATAAAGGCTGTAATAAAAATGCATAACAGCATAGAATCTGACAGCTTTATCCTTAGCATTTGTAAATCCCATGCTATCAAATAAATCTTTCACATAGGATGCAGGTCCAGCTACGAGATACTGCTGATATAAATTCTGCATCTCTTTACTGCGAAACTGCTCGATTGTCAGCATCTTCCGAAACGATGATGCAAAATCATCCTCTGTCCAGTATTCATACATTGACTTGCTGTATTCCACCAAATCATCCAGAGACACATTCTCATACTGTTCAGGCATTTTTTCTTTTTCCTCTTCCGGCATATCATATTCGGATGCCTGTTCACCATCTTGCTGTTCCATACGCTGCACAATACAGTCAAAAATATCTCTTTTGCTTTTGTAATGGCGGTACAATGCCCCTTTTGTCATATCAAGTTCTCCTGCTATCTGGCTGACTGAGACAGCCTCATAACCATCTCTGGCAAATAAATGCAGTGCTACAATCAATATTTCTTCTTTTCTATTATTACTCACGCTGATAACCTCCAAGTTAAAATAAACGACCGTTTACATTTTTATAATAGTAAACGGTCGTTTATTTGTCAAGACTTTTCTTTTTGTTTATATTATCTCTTTTTATAAATCAGAAGTTCTGGATTTTCACCAGCTTTCTCATATGTACATACTAGAATAAAATCCATATCTGCCAGAATACCGAAGCACCTGTCTCCTCCAAATTCAGACTCCAGTTGATTCCCCAGATAGGTTTTCTGATCATCAAGGAATTTCACTTTTTGGCCATTAGGCAGAGTATAATCCAGATTCACATATTTTCCCACAAGTGCATTTAGTTTGTCTACCCTTGGAAGTCCGTCTATATGTAGATCATTAATTTCATTTATCAATTGCTTTTTAAACTCTTCAAACTGCCCATTGTCACTAAGCTCATCATATCTTTTCCAGTAATCTAACTTTGGAAGCATTTCTTTCAGATAAGTGCGTGCCTGTTCTTCGGTAAAGCTTTCATTTACCATATTCTTTACACATACATCAATCAATTCATCCATATCGTTATATGTGTATGTTCCATCTGCATAGCACCATTTACAATACTCCTCATTTAATGTGCCATCCTTATCACGTCCCAATATGGAATCATCATCAATTGGCATCCCGCAGCACTGACAGATCAGCTTTCTGGGTTCTCCCAAAAGCGTATTGATTGAAACATCAAATTCTTTCGATAAGAGCTTAAGTGTATCCGTATTGGGAACGGTATCTCCATTTTCCCAACGTGATACTGCCTGCCTTGTTACCATAATTTTATCTGCCAGCTCGTCCTGTGACATTCCTCTTTCAGTACGAAGTTTCAAAATAATATTTTTTGTTTCCATCGTCGTCACCTCCATAACCATATCATACAGATAAATTCATGTTCTGAAAAGCAACCTGCTGTTGCCATACCATGTCTATATGATTTGATCCGCACTCTTTGGTCATGACTTTCTTACACCAGGTTCTTGTCTTACAGTGAGGACATTTTAAGTATCTTGTGCTTAATAAATGCATTCATTAGAAATAAACTTTCCAATTTTCACCTGATCCATTGTTTTCCTCCCTTTCTGCCCCAAGTGTAGTATAAAAAATAGACACTTCACACCCACGTAGCGTAGAGAATGGTGAATATATGCGGATTCTACGCTTCGTAGAGTATAAAATATCTACTGATTTCTTGTTTGATCCATATCAGTTAATCTTTTAATATATCTTATCAACCTCAGCTTTATACACTTCTTCAATATGAGCATCAAAAAGTACCCACTCCACCAGATCAAAACAATCTAGATTATCCTGCAAGAATCTGTTTACTGTATGTATCGCAATCTTTGCCGCCAACTCAACCGGAAAACTATATACTCCCGTTGATATGGAAGGAAATGCAATAGACCTGATTCCATTATCCATTGCCAGCTTCATAGAATTAAAATAACAGTTAGCAAGAAGTTCCTCTTCTCTATTCCTGCCGCCGTTCCATATCGGTCCTGCAGTATGAATCACGTAATCGCATGGCAGCTTATAGGCTTTTGTTATCTTTGCTTCTCCTGTCTCACATCCGTGAAGTGTCCTGCACTCCGCCAGAAGTTCCGGTCCTGCTGCTCTGTGAATCGCACCATCTACACCACCTCCTCCAAGAAGGGAGTTGTTTGCTGCATTTACGATTGCCTGCACATCGGTAACTTTTGTTATGTCACCTTTAATCGTCTTAATCAAATACATTGTTTAATATTCCTTTTCTATCTCGCCATCTATTCCATACATTTTCTTGAATGCATCAAGGTCTGCTTGGTTCTTAATCAGCATAACCTCCTCTATTTTGCCTGTATGAATATCTTTAAATTCAGCTACTTGCTCGCCATTACATATGCTCACTTTGATTACTGGTTTCTTATTTTCTTTATCATATGTCTTTGTAGCTGGCTTTTTCTTAAATAGACCCACTCTGTGCACCTTCTTTTAACTTTGCCATTGTCTCGATAATACCTACTACCGGACATGCATCTGCATCTACAAATTCTCTCCAGTCCTTTTTCGTTTATGTAATCAATATCTTTCTGCTTTAGATGGAAACTGCTTCGGAACTTGGAATTGTTCAGTCGCTCAAATAACTGCTTGTACCATTTATCCTTCGTCATATCATCACCACAAATCGTATTGTTTCATAGTCTCTGCATTTCGATATTCATGTTTCTCATAATATCCTATCAACTTCCCATCATCTCTGAGTGCCACCATATAAACATCTTTATTCTGTTTCTCATTGTGAAAAGTGTAAACGATATTATGACTTTCATCTATTGCAAACCAGTCCACTACCTGCTGTATTTTATCTCTTGATTCCGGATTGTGACAATCTAACAGACTTTTTCCAATAAGTTTATCGCCACCTCGCTTCGCATAACTGATAACAGCTGCCGGATTCATGTAAATAATCTCATGCTTAAGATTGCATATAACAACGGATGCCTTATCCTGATCAACAATACTTTTATAAAAGCTGACATAAGATTTAAACTTAATCACTTTTTCATTATCCTGCCTCTTTTGAAGTTGTGGTTTCTTTCTTCGATAATAATCGTATATTTCTCCACCTGGTATCCAGATTTGTGCCTCATTTATCTTATCAAGTACAGCTTCAACAATCTGTTCATCTGCCAGCGAATCAGGTGCTTTATCATGTTCTGTTACATACTTTTTGTATTCTTCATACACCCAGCCTGTAATCTTATCCTTCTGTTTCATCTTGAGATCAGTAAACTTCTTGTTCATCTGTAAAAGCTGACCATCTATCTTTTTATGTATTTTTGTCTTCTTACTTTTTGCCATCTTATGTTATCCTTAGAACTTCACTACTTCCGGTTCACGTGTAAATGATGAAAATGTAGCTGTTGCATTCTTAAAATAAAACACCTCTGTATTTCCATCATCTGCTGAGTACATATTCTGTAAAGATGGATAAGCATCAAGCATAGACTGTCTTGCTTCTCTTCTATCATCTTCTACAAGTTCTCCTGCTACACGAAGCCACTCTCCATTCTTAAATGCACAGATTTCTACCTTTGGATTTGCATGAATCTGTTTTGAAACATCTTTCACCTTTCCGGTCTGAATATACAGTTTTCCTTCAAAAATATGTGCTGTTCCAAAAGGTCTTACCCTTGGCTGGTCTCCTTCCACTGTTGCCAAATAATATGTCTCTGCTTCTTTTAAAAAATTTACTACTCGTTCCATGGTATAAGTCTCCTGTTATTAAAATTTATCAATAATAGAATTATACCACTATTTTCCCTTTTCACCAAACACAATACCATAGATTTTCTCAGACCTAAGCTATTGTCCAGACTACAGTAACTGTATCGGTAACATCTATATCGTCTGCCTCAATATCTATATCATATGCTCCCAGTGTACTCATTTCACATTCTGTACACTCCATTAATCTCATTTCATTCAATGGCTTTGTTACAAAATCTATCTCTCCCCAGGAATAATCAATTGCCTGTATTTCACCCAGTTCCACATTTGCTGCTGTTGTAAGCACCTGTGCCTTTTGAATGGAATCCTCAATTGCTTTATGTAACAGCTCATTCTTGCATTTTTCTACATCTGCCACTGTATACTCAATAGAAAACTCTGGCTTTAATGAACTATGAGCCAAAGCGTAAAGGACTTGCCCTAATCTTTTATTATCGGCTGCAAACTCTATTTTCATGTGGTGATTGTACTTATAACCTTTAAATCTTCGCTTCCAGCTCTTATCTCTGTCCTGATAGCTTTCATATTCTGTATCGACATTAAAATATACTGTTTTAAGGTCTTTTCTCTGAAAGCCATGTTTCTCAAACAAATCCTTGAGAAGCTCTGTATCTTCTGTTGACCTTCGGAGAGTATCTTCATATTCTCTGCAAAGTTCTTCCTTGTTGACATATAACCGGATTATATCCGGCTTTACTGCTATTTTCCCTTTTCCTGTAACTTTAATGGTTCTCATCATCTTTGCTCTTCCTTTCATTCTCATAATATTCATATCCGCTGATTAAAAGCTCTATCATCTTCTTTGTCATCTGAATATACTTACCAAATGGATTAATCACAATTCCATTAATCTTCTCCCATTCCAGTGCCAGTTTAAGGATTGATAAAATAGGCTGATTCATCTGAACATTTCCTGCTGAGCCCTTATGCATTTCCTCAGAAGATGTAAATACTCCAACCCATTCTTTTCCACCAGCATCTTTCACAGTTTCCATTTTAAGTCTTACATCATGATCAAGCGAAATTGTGTCACCTACCTTTACTTTGTTGATCTGCTCTTCGGACATGAAAGAATCCGCAGTAATATAAGGCACCACAAATTCTCCTGCCTGCTGCATTCTTGTCACCATAGTTTCCATAAACAGCTGCATTCCATTTTCATCCTGCTGAGCATAACACTGATCTATTGCAGCTTCAATTATTTGATTTGCCTGTGTTCCATTCTTATCATCTGAATCAACATTTCTATCTCTTCCAAGAACATGATCAAACTCATCAAGAATATCCGTCATCAAGCCTTCATCAATCCGGCTTCTACACTCTGCAATCAATACAGCCGGAATTCCATAAAATGCTTCTGCAATACTGCCTGTAATAGCACCAAGTGTGTCAGTATCTCCACCAAGTGATACTGCATTCCGTATGGCATCCTCAAAATCTTTGGATTCCAGAAATGCAATAATTGCTTCCGGTACTGTTCTCTGACAAGTCTCATCCATATGATATCCCGGTCTGATCTCATCAAGTGTTCTATCAAGATTGTAATGAAACTCCCTTTCGATATATTCTTTAACTTCTTCTTTTGAAGCTCCATTCCTAGCCATGTATATTGCACTGGCTGTTGCCTCTGCACCCTTAATGCCCTCCGGATGATTATGTGTCACATTTGCTGTCGCTCTTGCTACCTCTCTTGTTCTTTCCATCGAATCATAAAGCCATCCTGCCGCTGATACTCTCATAGCGGAACCATTCCCATAACTTCCGTATGGCTTAGGATTTTTTTCTCTAAGCCAATACCTGAATCTTCCACCATAACCTGCATATGGATATCTTTTCCCCCAATCCTGCATGTTAGTTACTACCGCCTCTTCTATTTCCTTTACTGTAGCTTCCGTTCCGACTGCAAGAAGAGCTTCTCCAACCGCTATTGTCATAACAGAATCATCTGTAAAGCCACAGCCTTTACTAAACAAATCAAATTCCTTTGTCTTATTTCCTCTGTCAAACTCAAATGGGCTTCCAATAATATCTCCTAAAATTGCTCCGTACATATATTCCTCCAATCTCCGGATTGCTCCGGCAGCTCTTTTTCTTTGTCACAATATGAGTATAGTTGAGCAGCATCTTTATATGGTCGCTGTCCAGGCGACACTTTTTAGGGCAAAAACAAACGCCGATACTATAAGTACCGACGTAATATATGCCAATCAATATTTACTTGTAAACTCTTTATACTCCTAATATTTCATTCGTATACTTAAACAAAGTCACATTCAACTGCATAATATCATACTGCTTATCAATGATAGCTTTCTGTACAATCAAATCAACCTTGCTGCTTGGGCTGAATGCCCAGTCTGCTCTGGCAAGCAAGTCTTTTGACTGTTCCAGATCAAGCTGCAGTGCAATACAGAGTGCCATTACCGTCTTTTTCTTTGGATGATAATTCTGGTCACACTGAATCTTTGAAAAATGTTTCCTATCAAGATTTGCCCGTTTCCACACATCCTTATTATCAAGATGTGCTTCATCAATCAGCTCAAATAATTTGTCATGAAATGAAACTCCAATATTCGCAAGCTGGTCTTCCAATGAAATATTTTCCAGCGGCATGAGCAACTCTGTCATACCCGTATCTGTCATTTCCTCAAGTGAATAGTTGTATTCTTCTCTTTGAAGCATTTCTTCATTGAAATCTTCTTCTGCCAATTCTTTTACACGAGTACTTCTTCTGCTCCTTAACGGATACTCTTTTCTATGGGTTTCTCTGACGTAATTAGCATCTATATAAGAATCAATATCCCCAACAATCTGACCGCACAGCTGAAAAGACCTTTTATCAAACACTACCAGTATGATTTCCATTTCATTTTCAGTAAGAAACTGGCTGAATACTGACACAGCAATCTGTAATGCTTTGTCCTTCGGGAATCCATATACTCCTGTCGAAATTAATGGAAAGGCAATGCTCTCACACTTAAGTTCTAATGCTTTTTGCAATGATTTACGATAGCAGTCCTCCAGAATTTCAAATTCATAATGCTTTCCATCTGTCCATATCGGTCCTACTGTATGAATAATATATTTTGCATTTAGATTATATGCACCGGTAACAGCAATATCACCTCTTGCAATTTTGCCGATACCCGCTCTTTCGGCAAGAAGCTGTTCTTTTCCTGCCGCCTCATATATGGCTAAATCTGTACCACTTACATATATAGGATTCGGATTGGCAGTATTTACAATCACATCTGCTTTTACTTTTGTTATATCGTTGCGAACTATCTTAAATGGCATCGTACATCTCCTTATCTTCTAATTCTCATCCGATTCGCAATAACATTAGTTTCATTTTGTCTCATCGCTTTCAATATCTTTAAGTGTAATACCGTCTGCATTTTTCCAGCTTGTCAATCCGTTAGCACTCTTACCTACCACAAACATTGCTGCACCAGATGGACTTGAAAACAAAACATCCTCCTGTAGAATACCCTCTGCAATATTAGCTTTACTTCTCTTTTCTTTAATACCTGCTGAGATTGTCTCATCATCCTCTGGATCAATATGACTCCCGTTTAGCACTACAAAGCCTTCAGATGTACGAATACCATCAGCTTCTATCTTTCCTATTCCCTTCACTGTTCTTTCCAAGTGCAACTTTATTTCTTCTTTTTCAATTTCGTTACCATCGTTTTCTTCTATAGCTGCTGGTTTATTGACAGGTTCCAAGACTTTATATCCTAAAACACTTATCAAAATTCTAACATTATCAATAAATTCTTCCATGACTGCTATTTGTGATTCCTTCATCACCGTATTTCGATAAGTGTTTTTTGTAAGCACCAGATACCGTTTACACTGTCTTGCAATGTCTACAAATCGATTTTCAAGATAACGAATCAATGCCTTGTTCAGGTCTCTCCCTATAAAAATCACTGCTGTGGTCCAATAATATTTCTCTTTTTCAGCTTGATAGTCTCGCAAATGTTGCAACAAACGTTCTTTTACATTTTGCATAAGCTTACTATCTGTTTCTTCAGATAATCCAAGACATATCGCCACAGCTGTGAGTGCTTCCAGGTCAAGTGAATATGTAGTGCCTACTGCTCTGTCCAGTCTATATCCGTCCGGAGGCATCAAAATACTGCTGTAATCAGTTCTGTCTCGATTTGAATCCGGTCTAAACATCAGCACTCACCTCCCCAGCATAGATGTCATTCACAATTCTTCTGGCATTCGAGAATCTGTAATCAATCATTCCACCACCTACCCATTTGGAATGATCAAATTCTTTTGTTCTGCTTAGCTTTGCTCTTGGATTTATCAGCTGCAATTCTACAAAGACAGCATCCAGATCGACTGTTGCATTATGCCTGATATCCGGAAGTAACTTGCTCCATTCATCATTTGCATAAATATTCTCGCCTTCTGACAGCATAACATTGTATCTTACTCTTGCCATATACACCAGATTATTAAAATCGCAGGCAAGCTTTATCATATATGCCAGCTTTTCACTTACTTTTTCTGATAATTCAACCATCAAAAAAGCAAAATTAACATATTCATTCAAATCAATGTGATTTTTCAACACATATTCCAAAAGAGACCCTTTCGTTGACTTCTGAATCTGCTTATCCAGATAGAAAGCTTCCTCCTGCATCAGAATCATCCTTATCATTTTCCTCTGCATTATCATTTCTATTTCCAAATCGGCTAACCTTCTTCTCTTCTCGAAGTTTCATTGCCAATGAAACATATTCAGAAATAGATAAACCATAATCACAAAATATTCCATAGGTGCGAATACCATTCCAGTAAATGTCGGATGGCTTTCTAGCCACCCAGCCTTTCGGCAATACACGAGTTCCGATAACTCCTTCTGCCTTTGGATCCGCATTCAACAATCTAATACCACAATCTTTTTCAGCTGAATCTATAGCTCTTAAAACTCTATTGACATCCTTTCCATATCTGCCATCAACAGCTTCCCTTAGCACATATGGAACAATAAGGAAATACTTTGCTCTAGTCTGGATGGTTGATGTCCCCACTTAACTGTTTATCTGATAATTATAATGAATTTCAACTGTTCTCAGTATAGCATATATTGCTTTATTAAGTATCAATAATTTGCCTTATGAGAAGATTGCCCTTACACATTGAGATTTGTTACTTTTCTTTCACAGTAACTGCTCACGCAAAAAAACCGGAAGTCACCATGTAATCTGCGACCTCCGACTTGTTCTGCTTATGCTATACCGTCCTATATCCTGATCATATTCTCTCCGGCTTATCTTTTCCCTGTTTTTCCTAATTAATTCTCTCATAATCTCAGCTGTTCATGAATGAGTAATTCCTTCCTTTAATCCGTTTTCCTTTTCTAAAAGTCACCTATTGATTCTAATATACCTCTTACAAGCTCGATTCAAAAACTCATAGTCATGTGTTACAACTATAATAATATATTTTTCTTCTGCCAGCCGTTTCATCAATTTTTCCACCTGACACATATGCCTAAAATCCAGTCCACTGGTAGGTTCATCGAAAATAAGCAGCTTTTTTCCACTCATAACTGCCTGGCAAACAGCAAGCCTTTGTCTTTGTCCGCCAGATAATATCATCGGATGATATTCTGCATACTCTTTCAAGTCAAATTCTTCAAGCAGCTCCCTGATTTCCTGTTCGGAAGCGTCTTCATTTGCAAGCAGGCATTCATTTTTCACACTATCTGAAAACAACTGATGGTTTACTTCCTGCATGACCATACCAAATAATTTTGTCCTCGCTTTTCCTGATAATTTTTTTCCTTTATACAGAATCTCACCATTCATTGGTTTAAGCAAGCCACACAAACAATT
This sequence comes from Blautia sp. 1033sp1_1033st1_G9_1033SCRN_220408, assembly GCF_040929965.1. Lineage (NCBI taxonomy): Bacteria > Bacillati > Bacillota > Clostridia > Lachnospirales > Lachnospiraceae > Blautia > Blautia sp. 1033sp1_1033st1_G9_1033SCRN_220408. The sequence continues at coordinate 35,093 of NZ_JBFKZO010000008.1, forward strand.
ACAAAACGTAGATTTTCCGGCACCGTTTTTCCCTGTGATACCGATGATGTCTCCCGCTCTTGCAGATAAACTAATATTCTGAAAAATCATCTGTTTCTTTCTCTTAAAGGAAAGATTGCACACCTTAAGCTCTGCATTTTCCAAGTCACCGGAAATTTCCGGAATCTGTATCTGTTCCGGCACTATACTCCTTAATCCCAACTGTTCCCGCTCTGAATCTGACAAAGTCCTGAACTCCGATGGTGTAAATTCCCGTTCTATATGTCCTTCTTTCATGTAAATAATTCTGTCTGCGAATTTCTGGATCCATGCCAAGCGGTGCTCTGCCACAACTACAGTATGTCCCTTCTCCTTAATTACTTTCATTCTTTCACTCAGCTTTTCCATCGCTACTATATCCAGATTTGCCGACGGCTCATCCAACACATAAATCTGCGGATTCATGGTATATACTGATGCGAACGCAAGAAGCTGTTTCTCACCACCTGACATGGAAAATACATTTCGGTCTTCCAGCTTCCCTATATCTAATTCATTTATTGTATTCTTAATTCTTTTTCGTATATATTCCGGTTCCACGCCTCTGTTTTCCAGGCCAAATGCCATCTCAGCATTAGAATCCGTATAAAAAAACTGAGTTCTTGGATTCTGAAAAACAGACCCTACAAGCTCTGCAATTTCATACATAGGTATCTCTGCAACATTTTTCCCGCAAACCGTAATCGTTCCATCTACGCTGACATCCCTCACAAAATGTGGAATCAATCCATTAATCAATTTTGTCATTGTGGTTTTTCCACATCCACTTTCCCCACATATCAATACGAACTCCCCATCCTGTATCTCCAGATTCACGTCTGACAGAATTCTTTTTCCTTGCATTGTTACATTTACATTTTCAAACTTTATCATTTTCTTTATCCTGCGATCACCACTATAAGTATTCCAAATGTTACCAAAATCATTATCAACCAGTCTGAAATTCCCATGTGAAGTGTTATTTCACTGGTCTTCTTTCCTGGATTCTCGATTCCTCTTGCCACTGCCGCTGCCGCTATTTCATCTGATGTATTGACTGCAGACACGATCAATGGAACTAACGTACATTCCAAGCGGGATGCCCATGAAATATTCTGAAGTTTCATGGCAGCATTTATATGTACGAACTCCTCTTTCAAAGCCGGAAAATATCGAAGTGTCGTAGACATTGCTATGATAAATCCTTGTGGTAGATGCAGTGTATACATGGCAGCGATCATTTTCTGCATGGACGATGTTCGAAGCAGCAACAAACCTGCCAAAACACATGGCAGCATACGTAATGAATAATTAACTAAAACCGGAAACACCATATTCATCCATGCGGGGCACTGCGGAAATACATACATTAGTAAAAGTTGGAAAGAAACAAGTAAAACGATACCTTTACCTGCCGCCTTATATAGTCCATGCACCAGCATAAGCAGGAGAAATATGCCTGAAAGCATACTCCCCTGCTCAGAATTTTTCTGACAGAACATACCAATATTTGCCATTAAAAGCAGCCACAGCCCAGCTCTTGGATCAAGATGATTGATGACTGTTCTCTTATTCATCAGACAATCCCTGCTTTCTTAAAATGTTTACGGAATAAACCTTTAGCAATCAACGCTCCAATCACGCCTCCTATGACTGGAGAGATACAAAGTATAATCAGCATTGGCGTAGAAATCAATCCCGATAAAGACCGGACATATTCTGCAGACATTCCATTTTGCTGAATCTGCGCCAGAAAACTGTCTTTATACACCCATATTGCCAGTGGAGAGCCAAGCATTCCATAACAGAAAAACACAAACGATATCATCATATGTGTAAAACTGTTATCATACTTTGTCACAGACCTGTACAGTTCCGACAATATACATGCAATAGCAAATGTAATCAGTAACAATACTGTAAACTGACCAGTCACGAAATAAAGCAATGCAGTAATTGTTCCCATAATAAGTACTGCCCCTGGTTTTCTCACTTTAGCTGTCATAAGCAGGAATGGGATTCCGGTCACAATTCCTGTCACGCCCGGTAACAGCAGCCACAACACTGGCACAAATCCAGTAAACATAGCTGCCAGATTGAGCACAAAATAAATTGCAGAAAAGATTCCTATTGTAATAAGATCCTTTCCTGATAATTTTCTTGATTCTTCCATGTTTTTCGTTCCTCCTAGCCGATTTTCCAGCCTTCCGACTGGCTTCTAATATCTACAAAATCCTTGTATTTTCCAGGAACAGCCACCAGTTCCGTGTGAGTTCCTCTCTGAATAATCTGCCCATTATCTACCACCAGAATCTGATCTGCCTGTTCAATCGTCGCCAGTCTGTGTGCAATGGTTACTATGGTTTTTCCTTTTGTAAGTTCCGATATAGCTGCCTGGATCAAATGTTCATTTTCCGGATCTACACTGGCTGTCGCTTCGTCAAGTATAATAATCGGTGCATCCTTCAGAATCGCTCTTGCGATGGAAATGCGCTGTTTTTCTCCACCGGACAGGCTCCCACCCCCTTCACCGATGACAGTATCGTAGCCTTCCGGTAATGCCATAATAAAATCATGGCAGCGCGCTTTCTTTGCCGCTTCGACCATTTCTGCTTCTGTTGCATCCGTTTTTCCAAAGCAAATATTATTCCTCACTGTATCATGAAACAGATATACATTCTGAAATACCATGGAAATGTTGGATAACAGACTGTCACAGGTAAATTCTTTCACATCATGTCCTCCCACACGAACACTTCCACTGTCTGCATCATAAAACCGGGCAATCAGATTGCAGATCGTAGATTTTCCGCTTCCGGAAGGACCCACGATTGCTGTAACTGAATACTCCGGAATTTTCAGATTCACATTATGGAGCACCTGTCTTCTTTCCCTCCCTTCTCCGTAAGAAAAATCTACATTACGAAATTCGATATCATAGTGTGCAATCTCTATCTGCTGTCCATCTGCATCAATGAAGGACTCTTTTGTCAATTCATCCAAATGATCCAAGGCATCATCAATGACAGCCAGTACATGGGCGCAGTCTGCAATCGGCTCCAAAGAACCAAACACATGGAATGACAACAGAATTATAATCATCATATAAGTAAAATCCAGCTGTCCAGAAAATCCCAGATAAAATGCAGCGATCACGATACACACACTTGCTGTCTTTAACGCCAGCAGATGCAGTGCATTATAAGGAATATACCCCCATTCTATTTTCAGATTAATATCACGGCTGTCCCTGCATGCTTTTTTCATAGAATCCATAGAAGCTCCTGCTTTTCCAAAGGATTTTACTACAGAAAGTCCTCTGGCATATTCCAGGGTTGCTCCGGTCAGATCTCTGTTTGCTGCTGCAAGGACTGGTGCATTTCTTGTACTGTACTTTGAAATGATAAGCAGAAATATCAGAGAAACAGCAGCACCCGTCACTGCAATCAGCCCCACTCTCCAGTTCATACAGGTAAGCCACAAAAGAATACAGATAAAATTCAGATAACCTCCTACAAAATTATCAATCATACGGATTCCCATTCCTTCCAGCGTATGAAGACCTGTAGTAATAGAATTGAGAATCGTGCCTGTATTCATGTTCTGGAAATATCCTAAAGATACACGTTTCAGTGCATCTCCCACTGCAAGTCTGTCTCTGGCAATCAATTCATAACTGATCGACTCCTGAAATCTTGCTCTCAGATAATCAAACAGAAAGCGCAGAAAAATAAAGAACAACAGAATCACGATACTTTTTCCAATCCAAACCGTTGAGACAGCTTTTCCCTGTCCTTCGCATTCTACAAGCTTCCCGATTATATATGCAGCCCATATGACCGGCATTGCCGCAAACCAGCCTGAAAAAAAGGAAAAAATAAAACCGATATACAGATTCTTTTTAAAACTTCCACACCAGTCAATGATTCTTTTTACAGTGCCAAACATGATTCTTCACCTTCTTTCTGGCTTCCTACTGCCCAGTGCCTTACTCCCACATGGGCCTGCCACATTCTCTGATAAAGCGGACAGTTCTGAATCAGTTCTTCCTGAGTTCCTTCTCCTTCTATACAGCCATTTTTCAAAACAACGATTTTTTCTGCATCTGTGATTGTGGAAAGTCTGTGTGCAATGACCAGCAATGTCTTGCCTTTTGTCAGTTCTTCAATACTCTTCTGAATCTTGTTCTCATTTTCCGGATCCGTAAATGCAGTCGCTTCGTCAAGGATGACGATCGGTGCATTTTTTAATACCATTCTGGCAATAGCAATTCTCTGCTTTTCTCCACCGGACAAGCGTTTTCCTGCTTCCCCTGCCGGGGTATCATAGCCCTGTGGCAGTTTTTCTATAAATTCCTGGCAGCATGCCTTTTTTGCTGCTTCCCGCACCTCTTCATCCGATGCAGCCGGATTGCCAAGACGTATATTTTCCAGAATGGAACACCGGAACAGGAAATTATCCTGTGTCACAAAACTAACCATTTCTGAAAGCTGTGACAATGGAATTTCCTTAATATTCACACCACCTATGGTAATACTTCCTGATGTCACATCCCAGAATCTTGAGATCAACCTTGCTACCGTGGATTTACCACCACCGCTCGGTCCGACCAATGCGGTAAAACTTCCTGTCGGCATTGTCAGGTCTATTCCATGCAGCACCTCATCCTTTTCCTTACCAGTATAGGAAAAATGCGCATTTTCCAGTTTCACATCATAGCTGCTGATATTGGCACGTACAGAAGACTCCGGCAATTCTTTCATCGTTAAAAAGTCCTGTATACTTTCAATGTTATATTGCATTTCACGAAGATTTTCAGAGAATACCTCTATTTTTGCAAAAGATGTTACCATTGACATAGACAACATAACTGCCAGCACAAGCTGTGATATGGTCAACTGACCATGCATGGTCAGATACAGACCTACAGGCAAAGTTCCAAGCAAGGTAGAAGGAAACAGGGCGAATGTCATTTTCATGGTGATCCAGGTGGAGGACAGCCATTTCACAACAAATTTCTTGTAATCCAGGATTGCTTTTGCATATTTCTCATAAGAGGTTCCAGCCCTGCCAAATGCCTTAATGACTTCGATTCCTTCTATGTATTCTACAATGGTACTGTTCATATGTGCATTAGATTCATCGTACTGAGTGAAACTTTTTCCGCTGATTATCATGGTAAGTGTCATAAATACCATGGACAATGGAACGGTTACAAGAGAAGCCAGTGCAATTCTCCAGTCCAATGTAAACAAAGCGATAAAGCTGATTACCGGAAGCAGGAGATGTCCGCTTCCTTCCGGAATCATATGGGCAATAGGAGGTTCCATATTTTCGATTTTTTCTACCATAATGCTCTTGATTTCACCAATACTGTGCCCTTCTACATCTCCTAACGGTGCTTTCAGAAACCGGTCTGTCAGGCGGATCCTTAGACCCTCCAATATGTGATAGGCTGCTATATGGGAAATCCATGTGGATGCAGAAAAGCTTACAATTTTTATAATGTAAAAGAGTAGGGCATATAGACACCACTTTAAAATTTCCTGCATAGGAGCCTGGTTCAGATTTCTTATATACAAATCAATGCCACGGTAAATGCAATAATATGGCATGAGTCCACTGATAATACTGATAACAGATAAAACAACGGATATTCCAAGCCTTTGCCCGCTTCCTTCGGTATAACCAAGCAATACTTTCAGCCAACTGTCTTTTTTTTCTGATACTTTTTTATTTTCCATCAAAGGTTTCCTTTCTGAATCGGTACTCTGCTGGAGACAGCCCCATCACACTTCGAAATGCAGATGAAAATTTCCCCGGATTTTCATATCCTACACTTGCGGCGATCTCCTGTACTTCTTTCTCTTTATCCTGTAACAGCATATTTGCAGCCAGATTCATGCGATACCTCTTCTGATAAGAATAAATAGAATCTCCATAAACATCTTTGAAGCATTTTTTCATAGTTGTCAGTGGAATCTCATACATAGAGGAAAGTTCTTCGATGGTAAACCGTGTCTGAGGATTCCCTGTGATCTGCGCATGAATCCCTTTGATTTTTTCCATCTGAGTTTTGTAATAATATGGTCTGACTTCTTTTCTGCCTTCTACGGTTATCGTGTTTAAGTACAACAATAATTCCACGACTTTTATCTGATAATATTCTTTCGCTTTTGCAAGCTCTGGATGAGCCATGTTTTTCTGGTAAAATCCAGAAAGAATCGACTCAAGTTCCTTATCTCCCCGAATTACATAAGGTTTCTCTTCGGCACAATACCGGCTTCGAAGATTCTCAATGGATACGGAAAATCCCTGAAACAATTCATCAAGTGCCTTCTGAACTTCCACAACTTCCATGAAAATACTGACTCCATGATAATGCTTCAGAGGATAATAAGTTGTCCCTTTATGATTTTCTCTGTTATCCAGACGAAGTTCCTTTTCCTGCATAATGCTGAACACGCCTGGCCTTACCTCCATCTCAATTCTTCCCTCCCGGCAATGGTCAATACAGAATATTTTTCTGTCATTCTTCAATTCAAATTCAGATGCGCACTGTTCCATGTGCATGTCTGAAAAACAAATCATCACACCTGGCATTACTCGGTAAACCGTCATAACGCCCTCTCCTGTCGCATCATTTAACATAAGAACAGAGCAATTCTCATTCTGAATCACAGGCTTCACATTACTTCCAAGACTTGCAATTTCATTTACATTCAAATTTCTTCTCCTTCCTTTCACATAATGGTATTTCTTTGTGTTAGTTTTATCTAACCTTTTTCTATTATCTTAACATGAGAATCAAGCATTATCCATACCTGAACGGACGGCAATACTCCATTTGGACAAAAAATAAAGTTCCAGACTTATTATCTGAAACTTTATAATGAATCATCATCATTGCATTACTTCACGCAATAGAAATATACCATGGAACCGTCAACATGGATATCCGTTTCTTTATATAGTTTTTGAAAGATATTTCTTAGCTCTTTCTCCGTCTGACACGGTGGAGAAAACCGACCTTTCTTTGCAAGAATATTTTTTTATGTTTTATAGGCATTTTGTATTTTGTCTGCCATATTACCATTCAAATTTAATTTTAATTCTAAAAGTTTAAAACTATCGTTCTCTGATCTTCCTGATATTACGATTCATGAGGTGTCTTCCAATATGTCTATAAACAAATGCTTTAAAAGCTGAAATTTCTTGATGATGTTCCTTCAACAGTTTATCTGGACAATCATAAACACCAAAATCCTGATTGATTCCCTCGCTCTGAATATAAGTATTGTTCCTATCAAACTCAATAATGAGATTTCTGAAATCCTTAACTGCTACTCCATAACCGCAAAATGCACCTGTACATTCCGAATTTTGTTCCTGTAACTTCTTTATGTAGGTTTTATCCAAAATGAAAGCTTCCAGTTCGTACCACTGATTTTCGAAATTTATTTCTACCCAGCTATGGAAAATACTTTTTGGAGCATTACGGTAAACAAACCCGGTCATAGCCCCTTTCTGCAATCTTTTATCAATCGTAAAACCATGTACTCTGCATGGAATATTGCAGGCACGTAAAAGTGCCATAAATAAAGTTCCTTTTGTATTACATTGTCCATAACCATCTGCAAGTACTTTTGAAGCTGAAATTCCGTCATCAATATTATATCCAAATAAAATATCATCTCTTACATAGTTGTAGATTGCCTTAATCCTTTCAAATTCACCCATTTCCTTCCATTTCATATTTTGAATAAGTTTTTGAATTGCCGGATTAGAAAAATCAACCATTCGTGTTTCCCTAAGATACTTATCCTTCATTTCCTATCGCCTTTCCCATAGGTTTTCTCACAACACAATGCAGTCGCATACCTTTACGGATTTCAAATTTTTCTACTTTTAATCCTGCTTTTTTGCAGCATTTTATGACCACATCTCTTGTTGGCACCTGGACATCTCCATGTCCGCATATATTTGCCAATGGCATTTCCAATGTATTCATCAGCCATACCAATACTTTATTGTCACTGGTCACATCTCTCAGTATCAATCTTCCATTTGGGCGAAGACATCTTTTCACACTGTCAAAAAATGCCTGTGGATCCGGATAATGATGGAAGCTCATAGAACAAATAATTGCATCAAATGAATCGTTTTCAAAAGGAAAGTTCTCACAGTCTCCTACAACAAATGTTGCATTTGGAATATTTTTCTTTTTTGCCTGCTCGATCATGGCAGGAGTCAGATCCAGTCCTGTATAATGTCGGTCTGGATATTTTTCTGCTAATAAAGAAATCATCGGAGCAGGTCCGCAACCTGCATCTAATAGATCTCTAAATGGCTCCTTTTCTAATTCTTCCAGAATATCCGGATAATCTTTCTTGCACATTTCGTAAATACCAGCATGGCTACTTTCATATCTTCCTGCTGCTTTTGTAAATTCTTTAATTGACAATTTTTTATATTCTTCATTTTTCATGCTTTTTTCTCCAATCACTGTGCCTTTTTCGTCTTGCATCCGCATTTCTTCCTTCTGTTCATATAAGCATAAAACTGCTTAGTTCTTTCGGATTTATTTCCTGATATTTCTGCAAATGTTGTCGGCTGAATCAACCTTGGAGTGAGTGCTGCATACAAGGAACCGATCACACCCGCACCATAAATCAATATTCTCATAAGAATCATTCCTCTCCTCTTACCCCAGTGCCACATCCAAGATCATCATCAAACTAAATCCAAGTGCAAAGAAAAGCGTACCGATATTTGAGTGCTGTCCCTGAGACATTTCCGGAATTAGTTCTTCAACCACGACATATAACATGGCTCCTGCTGCAAAGCTGAGTAAATATGGTAATGCCGGGATTACCAGCTGTGCGGCAAGAATCGTCAGTACTGCTCCAATCGGTTCAACCACTCCTGAAAGTACACCTCCCAGAAATGCCTTTTTCTTACTTTCACCCTCTGCCCTAAGCGGCATGGATATAATCGCTCCTTCTGGAAAATTCTGGATAGCAATTCCAAGTGATAAAGCAAGTGCACTTGTTGCTGTAATCTGTGCATTTTCAGCAAGAAATCCAGCATACATTACACCAACTGCCATACCTTCAGGGATGTTATGTAATGTAACTGCCAACACCATCATCGTAGTACGGCCAAGTTTGCTTTTCGGTCCCTCTGCCTGATCACTTCCAACATGAAGATGCGGAATCAAATGATCAAGAGCGAGTAAAAACAATATACCAATCCAGAACCCAACAACTGCCGGAACAAATGATAAAGCTCCCATATTCTCAGATTGTTTAATAGCCGGAATCAGAAGACTCCAAATTGAAGCAGCAACCATTATACCCGCTGCAAATCCTGCAAGTGCACGTTGCACGGATTTATTAAGTGTTTGTCTCATAAAAAACACACATGCTGATCCTATCGTTGTTCCAACAAACGGAATCAGTATACCTTCAAAAATATTTATTCGCATTATATTTTCCTTCCATATATGCTCGAAAAAATTCATTGGCAAAAATAATTATCTTCAGCGGTATAGTATTAGTTCTATAGCTTATTGATTATATTGCCTAATATCTGTTATTCTATAATTTTTCATACTTTCACTGTGTTAGCTTTAACTAACTGTCTAGTATAAAGAAAACCGTGCAAAAAGCAAACTGTAATTTCACACGGTTTTCTTATGCTTAAGTATATCACTTAAGTAATCATATAACAATATATTTCTTTCAACAATTTACAAAATTGGGTGGTGGAATTTACTCTTTCACACAATAATGTTATGGTTGTATCTCCTTCTGACAGCAGTACTGTAAAAATAGCATAATTTGCAACAACCCTTACTTTCTTTACCCCCAGTTCTTCTGCCAGACGCTTTACGTTTCTATAAGTCTGAACACTTCTGGCTCCCGGCTCTATCACAACGATAAACTGATCCATGCCTTCTGTTGTCCTTCTTCCAAGATGTTCCAAACCTGCTTCCATATCCAGCAGCACAACATCCTCTCTGTGCAGAATAAGATTATTGATGATCCGTTTAAGCATTACATTTTCCCCTACCGTCAGATGTTTGATAAATTGCTTTAAAATACTATTCATTGTGCAGGCACAGCCTTCATTTGCCTGATGTATTTTTCCACTGGAAATAAGCATCACGCCATTGTTTCGTGAAATATATTCTTCGGGTATCTCATTCAATGTAAATGGTTCCGAATAGAACTTTTTTGCAAATGCAGACAACTTCACAGTATCAAGATTGCTCCAACTCACAATCCTAACTTCTTTATAATTTCTCCCAGTGCACTTCTTACAGGAGAATCTTTCGGAAGCCGTACGATCGGCTTTCCATCACAGTCATACTGATATACCTGGTCATCATGTGGTACAACCCCTAACAGTTCCAGTCCCTGATTTCGGATTTCTTCCAGAGTTCCGGCATCCAGTTTTCCATCCGGAACACGATTCACGATTAATCCGGTTTTCTGTGGTTTAAAGCTTAACTCCTTCATCAGCTTTGCAATACGTCCGGCTGCCTGAACACCTCTTCTGGAACAGTCACTTACAAGAATCGCAACTTCCATCATTGGCAGGATTCCTCTGCTGATGTGTTCCATACCCGCTTCGTTATCAACCACAATATATGGATAATGGCTTTGCAATTTCTGAACCTGGGTCTGCACAAGACCATTTACAAAACAATAGCAGCCCTGTCCCTGGGTTCGCCCCATTACCATCAAATCATAATCGTCTTCTTCTGCAATTGCATCGGAAAGACGCATCTCCAGATAAGCCTGTTTTGTCATTCCTGCCGGAATCTGATATCGCGGATCAACTCCTGCACGTTCAATCTCTTCTCTCAGCTCTCCCAGTGTAATCTCCGGTTCGACGCCGAGCACTTCATTCAAATTCGCATTTGCATCTGCATCTACAGCTAAAACAGGATGTTTTCTATTTTCACATAAATATTGAATCAACAATCCACAAAGGGTTGTTTTCCCTACACCGCCTTTTCCTGATACAGCAATTACATGTCCCATGTTTTTCCTCCTAGCATTCTGAATAATCTGTTGACTTTTTACTTAAGCCTCATTATAGTTGTCATTATATAAATTACAATAATCAATCTATGAAATCTGTTCTGTTCCTCAACACAACCCAAAAACTGTTGAGAAATGATACATTGTAAAGCATACATTCAATGGAGGCCATTATGTCGGAAAAAACAAACAAGCAGGATCGCCGTACCCGCTATACCAGGCAAACCATAAAAGATACTTTCCTAGAATTGTTAAAGCAGAAAAGTTTTACGAAAATTACAGTTACAGAGATCTGCAAAAATGCTGAAATCAACCGTGGCACTTTTTATCTTCATTACTACGATATCCATGATGTATTATCAGATATTTTTAATGATATGACTCAGGATATGTTAACAACTGTAGATCATTTATTCTGTCTAAATCAAAAAAGCTGTTCCTATCCGTTCTGTCAGAAAATACAGATGGAATCACAATACAGGTCACTGTTTCTGGATGATGCAATTGCCCCCATTCTTCTGGAAAAAATAGCAGAAAATACAAAAGAAGGCTATGTGACCTGGCTTATGTCACACAGCCTCCTAACCTTTGAACAGGCAGAATCTGTTTTTTATTTTCAAATGAATGGCTGCCTTTCCATCAACAGACTGATGCTTCGCAATCACTGTAATGACTGGAAACAGATTCAGACAATAATCGACAAATTTATCAAATCCGGGCTGAAAAGTTTTCTGATTCATGATCAGAGAGAAGAAAATGCTTCCGATAATTTTTGCAACAAAATTTCTCCAACTGTTACCGCATCTTCTACACTTAGATAATGATCGGCATTATCCTGAAGAAATATTTTGCCAGATACAGGAAATTCTTCATCTGCAAACCATACCTTTAAAGTTATCGGATATCTTGGCAGAACTGGAAAAACAGCACACAAATCCGCCTTTGTCTCTGTGAATTCGGCACCTAGGCTTTTACATGCTTTCTGAATCATCTCAGGATCTTTATCCTGCAAAAGTTTTTCCAGTTTCTGCTCTGCAGTCTGATCAAACTTGGTTCCTCGAATCAATCCATCTTTCAGGTTACCAAAAGTAATGAGCTTCTGTGAACCTTCTGTTCCATCGGCCATATCCAGATAATGCAGCAATGTCAGATAATGCCATTCGTCCATGTTTGAGTTAATACAAAACTCAGGGAGTTGAATTTCAATCGTTTCATAAAAACTCAGTACTTCAAGCACATTTCGGCTGCTATGAAAAACAGCCCCACTTTTTGCAGCAAGATCCTCTCCGGAACGATTTTGCAGCCGTTTTACTGCTGCCTGCAACATTTCCTGAAATGCACGATTTTCTGCTTGATTTTTGTATTCCATAAGTTCTCCTTTGTGAACATTTATAATATCATGTAATAATCAATGTTTATACAAAGATTATGGTGTTCTCATAAATCTAACTTTGTCCGGATTCTCATTCATCCATTACCTCCGTCATAGTTTCATAATCTTTTCCACAAAAACAGCAATTCGGGCATGTTGGACATGGCCATCCCTTATTCTTAAATCTGCATACATCTAAACGCCGGTATGCTCTTAATAAGTTTGCTTCATATTCTTCTTTATGCTGTGAAACTTCCCTGTTTTCACGATAATAAAGGTGATACATTTTTTTAGTCATATGTTTTTTAATTCTTGTGTATAAATAGCATATGATACGAATCCTCCGTAAGTTTCATTACTGTGTTGACTTTTCCTTTAATCCCCATTATAGTTGTAATTATATTATTTACAATCATCAAAACATTAAAAATGTGCAGTTTATCAACACATCAAAAAGAACTGTTGAGAACTTAGGATGTTTTAAACAAACCAGAAATATTTTCACCCCAAAAACGGGAAAACAAGATCATTATATCATACTACAAGGAGTTTCTTATCATGAAATATTCAACGAAATTAAGTGATACTGTTCATGTGATGGTTCTGATTGCTATCAACCAGGAAAAATCCCTCTCCAGTGCCTCAATTGCAGAAAGTGTCCATACAAATCCCGGCTTTGTACGCCAGCTTATGTTAAAACTAAAAAAAGCGGGACTTATGACCAGTGTAGCCGGACATGCCCGTCCTTCTCTTTCAAAACCAGCAGATCAGATTACATTGCTGGATATTTATAAAGCAGTTGAAGGTGATAAACCATTACTTCATTTAGATACTCATACCAATCCAGATTGTGGCGTTGGCATTAACATTCAGTTATCTTTGCAGGGATTTTATAATGAAATTCAAAAGGCTGCCGAAGAAAAAATGAATACGATTACTTTACAGGATATCATAGATACCTACTATCAGCGGACATCTATAGAAAATAACTTACAGGTAACTGTTCAGAACCCCATTAGTTAAACAGAAACACAAATATCAAAAAACCGAGGACTTTTCCCCGGTTTTTCTTTTCGTCTTAACTATTTATAATCCTTTTTCATTTCCCTGATTATCTTCAAAAAGCCTGGATATACGTATTGTATTCAAACTGCCTGTCTATATCTGTTTTCTCTTTTCTCTTCCAGAATCCGAAAATATCATTGTACCGCTTCACCATATGGTTAGCCAGCCAACTGAATGGCTGATGCTTCTAACACCATTCAAGAATGCCTCGGCATTCTTGCTGCGAGGTGCGCGTCATGCAATTGCATGACATACTTCTCCTGCGCACCTCTGCAATCCTGCCGGAGGCTATATCAGCTGGGGGAATGACTCCCACCACTGATACCAGCTTGTTTCTCACCACCTATAGAGGTGGGAGTCATCTCCCAGCTGATATACTTTATTTTGCATAAACTGTATTCCCTTTTGCAATTACTTCAACAAGCTGAAGTTCCTGGTCAAGAATACAAAGATCAGCATCGTAGCCTTCTTCAACCTTACCTTTTCCTTTGAGACGAAGAATATCTGCTGGATTAGATGTAATTGTAGAAATCGCTATTTCTAAAGGAATTTCTGTTTTAAATACACATTCCTTTACTTCCTTCAGAAGGCAGCTGGACTGTCCAACACCCATTCCAAGGAATTCGCCATTACTACTGTACATCGGAAGGCTTCCCTGTCCATCAGAAGAAATAGTCATGCGGTCAGGCCTTACTCCTGCATCTAACATCCGTTTGATACCATTACATACACGTACCTCATCACAGATAGTTTCCCAATAGTCAATATCTTCATTTCCGGTAAAGTCTACTGCTCCGCCTTTCAGCGCATACTCAATCGACTTGCAGAAAAGCATCTCATTTCGATTGATATGTGTTGGCAATATTTGAGAAGCCGGGATCTCTGTCTCATCTACCACTCGTTCAATAAGATCTAAGCATCTGGGACTGTCGCCAAGATGAACATTTACAATACCAGCTTTCCCGGAAAGAACACCACCAAGTCTTGTATCCGCAACGACACGTGCAAATTCCTCAAAAGTCGGCTGTGAAGAACGATGATCAGAGATCGCGATTTCTCCAGTTCCAACAATTTCCTGAATCATCATAATATCTTTCACAATACTGTCAGTCAACGTGCGAACCGGAATCTGATAACTGCCTGTATAACAGTATGCAGACATTCCCTGCTCATTCAATCCTTTGGTCTTTGCAACCAGTGCACACATATCACGACCGATTCCATCTGTTCCAAGACAACCAACAACTGTTGTTACTCCAAACTTCGTAAGTCCTTCCATAGTTGCTTCCGGAGTACGATTGGCGAATCCACCTTCACCACCGCCTCCGAGTACATGAACATGACTATCAATGAATCCCGGAGTTAAAAGTAACCCCTCTCCATTGATTATTTCTGCCTCAGAAAGAAATCCGTCTGTGGATATAGAACCTGCATCTTTAATCTTGACAATCTTATCATTAATTGTAAGTACATCTTTTTTTCCCAGATGCTGCGGGGCATAAACATCAATATTCTGAATTAATTTCATCATAAACCACTCCCAATTATCAAATGCATATTTTAGAATCCAATTCCAACTGCAATAAGAACTGTAATGATTGCACCAATCATTAAGACGCCAAGGAATTTCCACATGAATTTAATCCAGTTAGACCACTCAATCTTTGCAATTGCAAGAGATCCTATCAGACACCCAGACGTAGGAACAATCAGGTTTGTAAATGCATCACCAAGCTGGAATGCAACTACAGCTGTCTGACGTGAAACACCTAACAGGTCTGACAATGGAGCCATAATCGGCATTGTGATCGCAGCCTGTCCTGTTCCGGATACAACGAAGAAGTTGAATACGGACTGGAACAGATACATAAGTACTGCTGCAACTGCTCCTGAAACTCCAGACAGTGCATTTGAAATATTATACATAATTGTATTGATAACTGTAGGTGTTGTGGGATCAGATCCACCAAGAACCTGCATGATACCCTGTGCCATAGCAACAACAAGTGCAGCACCAATCAGGTCTTTTGCTCCATCTTTAAATGATGTTGCGATATCATTCAGTTTCATATCATTCAGTTTAAAGATAACTCCAATCACACCGGAAACAATTCCCATAATGAAGAACTGTGTAGCAATCTCTGGCATGTAGTATCCTTGAGCCATAACTCCCCATACTACCCATACTACTGTAGCAGCCAGTGTCAGAAGAACTAAAATGTGTCCAAGACCAAATGAATGTCCTTCGCCAATTCCTGTTTTTTCATTCTGCTCACGGAAATATGCATCTGTCTTATATGCGATTGAGATTGTGGGAGTCTTTTTGATCTTTGATGCATAGAACATAGTCATTCCACAGCCGAGTGCTGTAAATACTACCCACATTACCATACGGAATCCTGCTCCAGAGAATACGTCAATGCCTGCAATACCCTGTGCAATACCTACAGAGAATGGATTCATCCAAGATGAACCGAAACCAATCTGTGTTGCAACATAAGTAACAAGAACTGCAATAACTGAATCATATCCAACTGCTACAAACAACGGACAAAGAATCATAGTAAACGGAAGAGCTTCTTCTCCCATCCCGAAAACTGCTCCACCAAGAGAAAACAGTACGAAAAGTACCGGAATCAATAATTTTTCTGCTCCCTTTGCCTTACGGATCAGTCCGATCAATCCAGATTCAATCGCACCTGTACGGATCATGATACCGAATGCACCACCTACTACCATAAGGAATGCGATAATCTCGATTGCAGAACTATTTACGATTCCGTTATACATATAGTTGAAGAATCCTGTTCCACCATCTCCACTAAAGAGTGCTACTCCTTCTGTTACCACATTTCCTGCATCATCTGTCAGATACTGGAAACTCCCATCTTTGATTACTGTACGGGTTTTCTCAACACCATTGATCATATATGAAATATCCTGTGTTTCGTAAAATCCTTTTGGTACAAGAAATGTCAGAACTGCTGCGATAACATTTTCTACTAATGCCAACATTCAACAGCTACTTTTATAACACCATCTCTCTTATTCTCGAAGAGATCATAGGCCTCTTCAATCTTACTTAGAGGATAGGTATGCGTAATAAGTGGTTCTGTATTTATCTTTCCCTCAGCAATCAGTTTCAATGTCTCATCGCAATCGCATCCATCCACTCCACCGATTTTGAAAATAAGATTTTTGCCATACATATCCGGAAGCGGTAAACTCTGTGCTTTATCATAAAGTGCAACGATTGTTACAATTGCATTCGGTCTTGCGCACTCCCATGCAAGACGAAACGTTGATTCAGCTCCTGCAACTTCAAGAACAACATCTGCTCCACCATGATCACTTGTTTTCTTAACAAATTCCTCACATTCTTCCGGAGAAACAGTAAGTACATCAGGATAATGCTTATTAATAAATCGGATACGATCTTCGTCTTTCTCACACATGATAATGTGCTTGGGATTTTTCAGCATAACACAAAGCAATGTACATATTCCTGTAGGGCCTGCACCGATGATCAGTACTGTGTCGTCTTCTGTTATTTCAGAAATACGAGTTGCCCAGTAGCCGGTAGCCAGAACATCTCCAACAAATAATGCCTGTCGCTCTGTAACTTTGTCCGGAATCTTATTTAAGCCTTGATCTGCGAACGGTACACGCACATACTCAGCCTGACCACCATCAATACGACAGCCAAGAGCCCAACCGCCATTTTGATCAATACAGTTATTAACATAACCTTTTTTACAGAAATAACATTCACCACAAAATGTCTCCACATTTACTGTTACTCTGTCTCCCGGTTTAACATGAGTAACAGCACCTCCAACTTCTTCAACAATTCCAACCATCTCGTGACCAACAGTAATTCCCGGAACTGCACGTGGAACACTTCCATGCTTGATATGTAAATCACTGGAGCAGATACTCGCAAGTGTTACCTTTACAATAGCATCCCTTTCATGCATGATTAACGGTCTTGTTTTTTCTCTTAATTCAAATTTTCCTTTTGATACATATGTATAAGCCTGCACTGTTTTTCCTCCACCATTTTCAAATATTAAACATCTCCCTGCACATCCTTTTTCCACATGAGGTTTTAAAAATATTATGATAGGCTTTTAGAGCTGCATCTTTCGATAAACCGTCCTCCATAATATTAACCAGAAAATCAGCCTCTACCAATATCTGATAATCGATTTCATCAATATTATCATAGGTATGATGATGTGCAATCAAATACTGTACCCGACCAGATACATCTTGATCAAAGCCTAATTCTCCAAGCAGCTTTTCTGCGATTGCAGGACCTTCTTTTTCCTGTAATTTTCCATTACAATTTCCATATTTTTCTTCACAGAAATGAATTCCAATATCATGTGTCAAAGCTGCTGCTTCAATAGTAAATAAGCATTTCTTATCTACATTTTCCGTTTCTGCTATCAATTTTGCATAGCTATGCACTTTACAAAAATGTTGAATCCTCTTTGCATCTCCTCTATATAATTCAATCATTGCCAAATGTAATTTGTTTATCATTTAATGTTTCCTCCCTGTTGAAAATAAAACATGCAAATAATATTCATGCTATATTTTAACAGAAACAAAAGCTAAATGCTATTATGGGAGGGAAAAAAGTGAGAATACGATGTACATTTTTTCAACAAAATATCCTCTTGAAATGACAGGATCATTAAGTGTCTGTCACTCCAAGAGGATTTATATTGTCTATTAAGAGAGGTTATATACTTTTAATATCTTTATTACTTACTAGAGCGGTTATATACTGTTACTGGCTGATCAGTTCCTGTAATTCAGCATCATAATCAACTCTTTCTCCACTTGTGGTATCGAATACCATAGTAGATTTGTTGTCAGAAGTATAGGTGCTCCATTCAGGTACATTGTCACCATTTGGATCTCCGGTGCGTGCAAAGTTTACCCATGCACTTGCCATTACATCCTGCAGATCATAAGCATCCTGACTTCCGCCATAGCTGCCGGATACCAGATCTACATTGTGGAATACAAATGGAATTTCGCCGCAGTGCCACAGGTTTACACCACCATCAATTGGAGATTCATAAGATACAACGTAATCATAATTTTTAGTTGCACCAGCTTCTACTCGTTTTGTAAGGGTATTGGTGAACTTTGTACGATCTGCTACATAATAAGCGTCACAAGCACTCTTTTCAGGATAAGCTTTCAGGAAAGCTTCTTTTACAGCCTCAGCTTTATCACCGTATTTTTCTGTTAATTTTGCGTCAACTTCTTCTTCAGTCCAGGAGTTTTTGTTGGTTTCATTGGGATCCAGGCATGTCCAGCAATTCATTTCTCCAAATACAGAACCGACCATAACCGGAATGTCATTTGTCCATTCCTGGAAATTACTCTGAATATAATCTTCATCAAGAACAGGACGCCAGCTTAAAGAAGTTCCAAGTTCATCGCCAACTTCTTTTAATGCTTCAGTTGCAGCAGCATCAAGAGTATCATACGGAACCTCTTTTAACTGTTCAATCTGGTTATCTGAAATTCCTAAAATTTCAAGAGTTTTTGCAGTAATCTTTTTTGCAGTATCTTTTTCGATATAGCGTTCACTTCCGCTCTGTACAACCGCCTGATTGAATAATCCTTCTGCTTCAGGGGAAGCTAACATGCTGATGACTTTACCGCCGCCACCAGACTGTCCGAAAATAGTCACGTTGTCAGGATCGCCGCCAAAATTAGCAATGTTTTCTTTTACCCACTTTAAGGATGCAATCATATCTGCTGTGCCGCAGTTACCAGAATACTGATAGTCCTCACCATATTCGGAAACATCTAAGTAGCCAAGTACGTTTAAACGATGGTTTACAGTTACTACAACTACATCACCATATTCGCTAAGATTTTTTCCGTCATATGCAATACCTTCGATAGCAGAACCGTTGGTGTATCCGCCACCATGGAACCATACCATAACCGGCTTCTTTGCATTGGTATCCAGATCCTGTGTCCAAACATTCAAATTCTGGCAGTTTTCGCTCTGTGCCCAGTAACGATGAGGAATCAGGAAATCTCCGCCATCCGGATCTGTCATATTTGTAATAGGAGCTGTAGAACCATAGACAAGACAATTGCGCACATCGTCCCATGTATCAGGAGCCTCCGGCTGTTCAAATCTGTCGGCTTTTGCATAAGGAATCCCACGGAAAGTATAAGTTCCGTTGTCAATAAAACCACGAACCTTTCCGTATGCGGTATCTGTAATGCCCTCTGTTTTGCTGACTACAACACTTTCTGTAGCTGAAGTATCGTCAGCTGCAGCAGCAGAAACTGTTGAAATCCCCATAGAGAAAATCATAACACTGCTTAAAAGAATACTAATAATTTTTTTCTTCATTTCTTAATACCCTCCTTCATATTTTGTAACTTTATTATAAAAAAACCGTTCTGGCAGCGCTATAAGTTTTTGAACTTGTCACTATTATTTTTTTGATTTCTTTAATTGTTTGGTAAATCTGATTGAAAAACCACCTGATTCGTTGTACTATATTTAGTAGGAAAATAGTGTATTTTTTAATTCAATATGAAAAGGGAACTCCTATGAAAAAAAATCTGAAAATATTATTATTCATTGCTGTTTGTGCCATTGCAGGCAGTGGTCTGTTATATGTGAAAGAATATAGTCAAAAGCAGCAAATAAACAGTGAAAAAGATGAAAAAGAAACACTTATATTTCTCACGTCCAAAAGAGAAACAAGGCATATTTTTGAAACAATCATTGAAGATTTTAATGAGTCACAGGACGAGATATATGTTGAACATCTGGAAGTACCCAATCCAGATCAGGAGTTGCAAATACGTGCAGTTCAGGGAGAATTCCCGGATATTGTTGAATTTATTGGAGCTAAGAAAGATGATCTAAAAAAATATGTAACGGGTGGATATTTGCAGGCTTTAGACAATTTTTCGGCAACCCGTTGTGTTAATGAACATTTTTTGGAAAAATTAGAAATTCATAATGGTACTTACGTACTTCCATTATCTGTGAACTACAGAGGAATATTTTATAACAAAAAGATGCTGGAGGAAGAAGGGTATCAGATTCCCTCTACTTATTCTGAACTTATTGATACCATGCAGCAAATAAAAAAAGCTGGAAAGCTTCCTATTGTTTTTGCAGATAAAGACAGCTGGACCGTTCACCAGGGATGGGATGCAATTGATATGTCATCCAGGGGAAGCCAGGACGACCTATTTCAGAAGGTATTAGATGGTGATGCACTTTTATATGAAGATTCTATTGCACTTGATTCCACCAGGAGATATTTAGAAATAAGAAAATACAGTCAGAAACAAACAATAAACACAGGATATGACGAAGCAGTAAAAACATTTGCAAACGGGGAATCATATATGTTTCTCCAGGGAAACTGGGCATATCCCTTAATAAAAAAAATCAATCCGGATATCGATCTGTTATTTATGCCATTCCCTGCATATCATGAAGGTGATGAAAAAGTAGTAGTAAAAATAGATGCATCCTTGGGAGTTTCAGCTTCCTGTACCCATACAGAAGCAGTTGGAAAATTTCTGGATTATGTATTTTCAAAAAAGATGAGTGAATATTATGCAGAAGAAGCAGGGGCATATTCCTGTATAAAATCTGTAGATGTAGCAGACAAATATGCAAAAGCATTTACGGATAGCATCAGGAATGGTGATTTTGATCTGGAAGAATTTGCTTACGAGAGCGACAAGTCTGATACAAGGGATGCTTTATTTCAGAACTTTTTCAGTTCGCCTCAAAGGAATACCGAAAAATCATTTTTAAAGGAATGGAATGATCTTTTAATTCTGTTGAAAGGAGACTGAATGTGAAGAGGATTTCAAGATTGCCGATATGGTGGCAGCTTTTTATTGGACTGGCATGCTGTTTTCTATTTTCCTTAATAGTCATTTGTGCATCCTTTTTTATTGATATAAAAGAGGCTGAAAAAAATAATTGGTCTTACTTGCACAGAATGAACAGTCAGTGGGAACTGGAGATTGAAACGATAACAAAGAATCTGGATTATTTGCAATATTTACCTTTAATAGATAAAGATATCATGACAAATCTCCGAAACGACTATCAAAAGCAATCTCTAAAAAAACAACTTTCAAACTCGAACTATGTAAATAATATTTTAGAGGATATTTGCGGGATTAACCCATTTATTTTACGTGCTACGATTTTAACCAAAAATGGAAATATTTATGGCAATTTTGTTGAGGACTCATTAAAGCAGGTTGAGCAGGCACAAGATCATATTGTCTATTCAAAAGCAGGTCATAAAAACGAGAAATACATCACAGACATATATGAAGGCGAAATAAACATGCTTCCATATAAATTATTAACAATTGCATATGCTATGTATCCGGTAACATCAGACGAAAAGCTTGCTACGATTTATATCGATCTGAACTTTGAAGAAATAGAAAAAAGTTTTTCTGTGTTTTCAAATAATGAAATCGAATGTTGTCTTTTTAATAAAAACGGGATGATTTATTCTTCTGAAAAAGAAAACCATTTTCTTCTGAAGGATGTGAAAAACATTTATGAAAATTCAGATCATCAAGGAGTATTGGAAACAGACGGCACTGTCTGGAACGCATATGTTGTTAAAATCACTGATTTGGACTGGTATCTGGTTCAATGTATGCCGAAAAAAAGTTTTACCTTCAATAGTACAAAGAATATTTTGCCCTTTTGCTTTTGGGTTTTGATGATTTTTGTATTTTTACTGTTTGGAGGCATGCAGCTGATCAGTCGTATTACAAAACCTATTTCTGAATTTTCCAATGCCTTAAATCAGGTAACATTACATAAAAAACAAAAGCCAAGGCATATTCAATTATCAGAGGACGTACCAGAAGAAATTTCTACAATGGTAAGTGGTTATAACGATCTTGTATCGCGTATTGAAGAAAATATTATTCTGGCTTACAAAAACGAAATAAGTCAGAAGAAAACCGAACTGCAAATGCTGCAATATCAGATCAATCCTCATTTTTTATATAATACATTAAATATTGTCAGTGCGTTGGCAAAGCTAAACGGAATTAAAGAAATATCCGAAATCTCGGAAAGCCTGTCCCATATTTTCCATTACAATGTAAAAGGTGGAAATATTGTACAGCTGAAAATGGAGCTTGAAAATCTTCAATGCTATGTAAAAATACAGTCCCTGCGTTTTCCTGGAAAATTTGATGTAATTTATAACGTGGATGATGAGATGATGACCTGTGAAATGTTAAAATTCATCTTGCAGCCATTAATGGAAAATGCAATAGAACATGGCGTTATTCCGTGCAAAAAAAGAGGCAGAATAGAACTGACAGGAAAAATCAGTTCAGATCATATAGCAGAGATCAGTATTTGTGATAATGGGAATGGAATAAACGATGAAACATTGCAGATGCTGCACCAGGAACTTAAGAAGGACCTGAAGCAGGGCATAAATCATAGTTCATCCGGAATTGGTCTAATCAACGTGCACCAGAGAATTAAAAATTATTATGGAGAAGAATTTGGAATTTCAATTGAAAGTACCCTGGGAGAATATACTTGTATAAAGGTCCGTTTTCCTATATTGCCAAAAGAGGTGTAATAATGAACTTTAAAATTTTAGTTGCAGATGACGAATATTATGCAAGAAAAGTACTTGTTATGATGCTTGAGAAATCCGGATTACCAATTTTGGTAGAAGGAGATTTTGAAGATGGGGAAGAAGTAATAGAATATCTTCAGGAAAATGAAGCAGATATTATCATTACGGATATTCGGATGCCCAATTTAGATGGTCTGGAACTGGCAAAATATGTACAGGAACATTTGCCAAAATGTGCAGTAGTGGTAGAAACGGGATATGAAGATTTTCAATATGCCAAAAAGGCATTGCGATATCATGTAAAGGACTATTTGACAAAACCAATTAATGAATCAGAATTACTTGAATGTATTAAGGATATTCTTATTGAAAAAGCGAAGTTCGATAATCTGGAGAATATTAATAAATTAAAAGGTGTTGTTGAGAACCTGGATTTTGCACAGCTGATACATAATAAAAAGCTATTTGACGACATGATGCCTGCTGATCTTTGGAATGCTCATTCCTGGTTTTATATGGTGAAGGGAGAAGTTTCAAATTCAGGTTATCAAAAAATTGAAAACTATTTACAGGGCAAAAAAAATGCCTCTAATATACAAAGCTGGTATTTTAAAAATAAAGGAGAATGTATATTACTCTTTTTTTGCAAAGAGAAAATGGATTTCAAAGCATGTATTGGTGAGGCTGATTTTCTGCAGCTAAGAAATAGCATAGGTCATAATTCCTGGTTTGGAATCAGTGGCATTCATAAAGAAAGAGCTGAAATTGAAAAAGCATACCGAGAATGTATTTACGCAATTAATAACCGTATTTTAATAAATGACAATCTGTTTTTCTGGAAGAAAGAACTGGAAATCACGAATCTGCTGGAAAAAGAAACATTGGAAATATTCAGCAGGTTCATAGAATTTGGACGCATTCATGAGGCAGAAAAAATCATAGACAAATTATTTGCCAGATGTATAAAAGAACATGCAAACATTTACAGCCTTTATAATGCGGTCATACAGCTTTTTTCTGTCCTCCGGAACAACTATTATAATAGATGTCAGGTTCCGGCTGGAGAAGGGGGATATTTCCTGTTTGACTTTAAGATTGATCTGTATCAATTTCATACAGCGGATGAGTTAAAAGAATATTTATATATGATTTTGAAAGAAGTTGGGGAGAAAAATGAGGAAGATGAAAACAAACTTCTGATAGAAAACATTTTAGGTTATCTTGAAAATCATTATGCTGACGATATCACATTAAATGAGCTTGCAGAACATAAATATTTTGTAAGCGTGGGACACCTGAGCAGAACATTCAAAAATAAAACAGGACAAACATTTTCCAAGTATCTGACGGAACTGCGCCTGAAAAAGGCAAAGGAATTTTTAATAAATACAGACTTTGACATTACGGATATAGCCACTTTTACAGGATATAATGATGCTTCTTATTTCACTCAGATTTTCCGAAAATCCTGTGGTATGACACCTTCAGAATATCGTTCCATGTAAAATGCAGCCTCCAGCACCTGAAAACATAACAGATGCAGGAGGCTGCCACTAAAAAAATTCTTAAAAATTACTTTCTTTTCTGTTTGCCTGCTCTCTGCAGGCATTTCCTATATTAGTCAGACAGAGTACTGTAGCAATCAGGAAAAGCCCTGGGATCAGGATGATCCACCAGGAGCCTGTCATCAATGCTTTATCTGACAGAGATAGCATACTGCCCCATGTGATAACTTCTATGGGAAGACCGATTCCCATAAAACTCAAGGTAGCCTCTGAGATCATTGCAGTTCTTACGTTCATAACAACCATAAACATGATTGATGAGAAAAAGTTGGGTACCAGGTGTTTCCACAAAACACGAAAGAACCCTGCTCCCATACATTTTGCAGCGATAATATATTCACTATTTCGTATCTGTCGTACTTCAGTACGTACCACTTTTGCAATACTGGTCCAGCTGGTCACGCCAATTACAAATGACAGGCTGAGAACATTCGCATTTCCCATGATAGCTTGCAGTAAAATGATCAGAAGCAGAGTTGGAATACTTAGGAATATCTCTGTAAATCTCATAATCAGTTCATCAAGCCATGCCGGTGCCACTCCACTGAATGCCCCAACCACAACTGCAATAAAAGTAGAAATTACAGTAGCTAAACCACCGATCAGAATTGAGATTCTTCCCCCATACCAGATCATAGAAAAAATATCTCTTCCCATGGTATCTGTACCAAAAAGGAATTCCTTGTCAGGCGCCTTGTTATAATTTTGCAGATCCATATAGGTGGGATCCTTTGTCATGATCAGTTCTGCACCCAGACAGCCAAGTATGATAAGCACCAGGATTGCTATCGAAACCACTGGTTTGTTCTTATACCACTTTTTCTTTGCTTTCGGAATTATTGTTTCTGTCTTTTTGTTTCCTGCAAATTCAAATAAATTATTTGTCATCCTTCCACTACCTCCGATTTCTCGGTTATTACTTCATCCTTCATACGAGGATCAATCTGTTCATTGATAGTCTGACTGACAATATTACAGAAAATAACCAGGATTCCTGACATCATACACAGCAACATCAGCAGATTATAATCATGATATCTGGCACTCTCATAAGACAGAGCTCCGATTCCAAGATAGGAAAATACGCTTTCTACTACATAGGTTCCCCCCAGTACATGAGGGACTGCAATTGCCATAATGCTCAGATAAGCAGGCATTACGTTTCGGACACAATGTGTGAACATAAGCTTTTTCTTATTCAATCCTTTTGCTTTTGCCAGAAGAACGTAATCTGCACGAACCTCTTCAAGGATCTTATTTCGGATCATGTAAGCGTAATACCACAAATGCTCCAGAACCACGATGGTCAGCGGCATGATCAGATGCAGAATCCGGTCTCCAACATTTCCTGCATTTCCGGTACTGTAAGCGCCACTACTTGGCAAAACCTTAAGATTTACGGAAAAGATAAGGATCAGCACCAGAGCCATCCAGAACTCAGGAATACAACTTGATATGGTTCCCAGCTTGCACAGGATCCGGTCTGCCATCCGGTTTTCGTACCAGGCGCACAGGATTCCAAGAAGCAAAGCTCCTGCAAACATAATGATAAATCCGATTCCTCCAAGCAAAAGTGTATTGCCAATGCGGTTGCCAATTACTTCTAATACATCCTGTTTATATTTAAAGGAAATGCCAAACTCTCCATGAAAAGCATTTTTTACCCATTTCACGTATTGCACAGAAATGGGTTCATTCAAACCCAGTTTTCCCATTGCCCATTCACGTTCTTCCGAGCTCATCTTCTCTGTACGGTCTCCATAATAAGAGATCAGCGGATCTCCCGGTGCAAGACGTGCTACATAAAATACTGCAACAGAAAGTATAAATACAGAAATCAGGAATATCAGGCTTTTTTTACCATAGTAGACTAACTTTTTTTGTCTCATTATATACTGCACCCCTTTCTGTCAGCCTGGGTCATTGCAAAATGTCCTGGTGACACTTCTGTCCATACACTGTTTTCCATTCCCTCCCCATGATAATACTGGAGGACTCTTTTTCTTTCCCTGATCGGATCCGGAACAGGAATTGCAGATAACAATGTTTTCGTATAAGGGTGCACCGGATTGGAATACAATTCTTCTGCTGGAGCCAGTTCTACCAGTTTTCCATGATACATGACTCCCACCCGGTCACAAAGATATTCAACCATCGCCAGATCATGTGCAATAAAAAAAAATGTAAATCCATGATCCTCCTGCAGATGGCGGAACAGGTTCACGATCTGTGCCTGTATGGACACATCAAGAGAAGCAATCGGTTCATCTGCCACCAGAAATTCCGGTTCCATACACAAGGATCTGGCTATCGCCACTCGTTGTCTCTGGCCGCCTGACAATTCAGATGGATAACGATCCAGAAAGCTATTCTCCAGTCCTACATATTCCATCTGAAATGCAGCCTCTTTCACAAAGCTTCCTCTGGGCGGTGTGATATGCTGAATTCTCATAGGCTCAGTAATAATATCAGACACTTTCATTTTCTGATTCAGACTGGATGCTGAATCCTGAAAGATCATCTGGCGTCTGGTCTGCAGCATTTTCTTATGCTTTTTAAATTCCTTTTTATCACAGATATTTACATCTTTGTACCAGATTTCTCCCTTCGTGGGCTGATATATATTCATCAAACATCTGGCTACTGTAGATTTCCCGGAACCAGACTCTCCTACCAGACCAAAGATTTCACCTTTATGGATTTGAAATGAAACATCGTCCACAGCCTTTACTTTGATTTTTCTTGTCAGGTGAAACTGCTGGGTCAGGTGCTTCACATCTAATAAAACTTTCTTACTCACTGAACTGCCCTCCCATAGGTGATTTGATCTGTGGTGCCCGTGGGTCCAACAGCCAGGTTGCCGCATAATGCGTATCTGTTATCTTAAACATAGGCGGCATTTCTTCATAATCAATATTCAGGGCATACTCGTTTCGACATGCAAAAGCATCACCTTTAGGCGGATGGATCAATGTAGGCGGCATACCGGGAATTGTGTACAAACTTTCTTTTCCATTTGCAAATGCAGGAAGTGACTTCATCAATCCCCATGTGTATGGGTGTCTGGGATCGTAATACACTTCCTCTGCTGTACCGATCTCTACGATTTTACCTGCGTACATTACTGCTACCCGGTCTGCTACCCTGGCAACAACTCCCAAATCATGAGAAACCAGTATCGTCGCTGTTCCAAGCTTTTTCTGTATTTCACGCAGAAGATCCAGGATTTGTGCCTGTATGGTCACATCCAATGCTGTGGTCGGTTCATCTGCAAATAAAATATCCGGATCTGCTGCCAGTGCAATCGCCATAACACATCTCTGGCGCATTCCGCCAGAAAACTGCCAGGGATACTGATGGTAGCGTTCCTTTGGATGAGAAATACCTACCAGCTCCATAAGTCTCAGAACCTTCTGATCTACCTGCGCTTTTGTATATTTTCTATTGTGGATCACCACTGCTTCTGCGATCTGTTTTCCAATTTTGATCGTTGGATTTAAGGATGTCATAGGATCCTGAAAAATCATGGAAAAAACCTTTCCACGAAGCTTCTGCATCTCCTTCTCCCGATAACAAGTGATATCCTGTCCATTCACATGGATACTTCCCTCTTTGATCTTTGCACTTGGTGGCAAAAGCTTCATGATACTTTTGCAAAGCACACTCTTTCCACATCCGGATTCGCCAACTATAGCCAGCACTTCTCCCTTTTTTAACGAAAAAGACACGTCCCTCACTGCCTGTACTTCTCCTAAGGAACCTTCTATGCTGACTGAAAGATTTTTAACCTCTAATAAATGTTCCATTTTTAATCCTTTTTCCGCTAGTGTAAAAAGGGGGCACTCCTGGCGCCCCCATCACAACCCTTATTTCGTTTTATTATTCAATCGTCCAGTCTGCAACATTCCAGAAAATACCAACTCCATGATGTCCCATAACTGTATCAGGATCAATTCCCTTAATATTGCTGTCAGCAACATAGTTAGCGTCGATATAGCAGATCATTGCATAAGCCGGATCCTCTGCAAGAGCTTTCTGGAAATTAGCATATGCCTCGGCACGAACCTGCGGATCTGCGGTCTGTCTTGCTTCGGTCAGATATTTGTCAACTTCCTCGTTGGAATAGCTGGAGTAGTTTGCTCCCTTATCTGTTCCGAATACTTTGTAGGTATGGTCGTCAGCATCAAATGGGCTTCCCCATCCGATCAGGAATGCCATCTGTCCAGCCCAGTCTATCTGTGCAGGAATCTCAACGGATACATCCATGCCAATTTCTTTCAGTTCCTGTGCTGCGATCTGTGCCATATCAATACGTACCTGATCACCGGAACTTACGCTGATAACAAATCCCACTTTTTCCCCATCACGATAATAGAATCCGTCATCACCCATCTCACATCCAGCAGCTTCAAGGATTTCTTTTGCTTTTTCCGGATTGTAATCATAGTGCTCAACATCTTCATAGTTGTAAATATTTCTCTGAAGCGGTCCATAAGCCGGCATTCCCTGTCCAAGGAGCACTGCATCAATGATTGCCTGACGATCAATTCCGTAACATACTGCCGGGATCAGATCACGGTTTTTCTGCCAGTATTCGTTGCCAAAGTTAAACATGATTCCACGATAGTCAGCAGTCTTCATATCATAGCATGTATATGCATCATCATCAGCAAAAGAAGCTGCATCCTTCGGCGTGAGAAGAGCCAGGTCCAATTCTCCTGATTTTAACTGAAGTGCTTTCGCATTGTCATCGGGTACGATCTTGAATACAACTTTATCAATGGATGGCTCGCCTTTGAAATAATCTTCATTCTTAACCAGAGTAATAGCCTGTCCTTCATCCCAAGATTCGATTTTGTATGGGCCTGTTCCTACCGGGTTACGGAAGAAATCAGATGTCTGCATATCTTCTCCCTCAAGCAGATGCTTAGGAAGAACTGCCATTGTCATATAATCAAGGAATGCAACATTTTTGTCTTTAAGCTTAAATGAAACAGTATGATCATCGATCACATTAATCTCTTCTACATCCTCGTAGTTAGGTGCATTCTCAGAACCGTTTTCCGGATCCATAATAGCTTCGATTGTAAACTTAACATCATCTGCAGTAACAGGTTCACCATCCTGCCATTTGGCATCCTCTACCATATGAAATGTGTAGGTATTGTTTGCATCATCGAACTCCCAGCTCTTAGCCAGTCCTGGAACTACCTGATTCTCTCCGTCATGTGCAGTTAATCCGCTGAAGATCAGAATATTGATCTCGCCATGCTCATCCATAGCCGGGTTGATCCTGGTATAATCTCCGCTTCCATATACCAGAGTTGTTTCTTCTTCTGCAAATGCAGGAATTGTTGTGCCTGCACTGGCCATAAATACAGTCAGAAGCATTCCTACCATTGTTAAAAGTCCCTTTTTCATTCTTTGATCCCTCGCTTTTTTAATTTTGGTAACTTTCTCAATGATACCAAAATCAGCGATTCTTCATAAGCCCTGTGGGGGGATATTCGGCCATTCTTATTTGCAACAGATGTATTCAATATTTGCATACGTTATTCAAGCATTCAAGAATGCCTCGGCGTTTATGCTGTAAGATATTTTTTGATAAGCTCTAATCCATCTATTGGGACACAAAATTTCTGATTCTTCTTTTTGCATTCTGACAGAGTATTTTCCAGGTCAAACCACTGCACTTCCTCAACCTCTTCTTTTTGAAGTTTTAAGCTTTCTATTTCCACAGGCCTCCTGTAAGCATATACAAATGCAATCTCGTTATCCCAAAAAAGCTTTCCATAAAACACCTTTTTATACCGGATAGGAAATGTTCCTGCAAATTCCAGATCCCTGGCTTGTGCTTTAATCCCCAGTTCTTCAAAAAGTTCCCTTAGTGCAGATTCTAATGGTTCGTCTCCTGCCTGCACATGCCCTGCCGAAGAGGTATCAAACCTGCCGGGAAAAGAATCTTTCTCTATGGAACGCTTTTGCAGCAAAACCTGAATCCTGCCTTCCATTTCCCTTATGATCCAGATATGGGCAGTTCTGTGTCTTATCCCCTGAGCATGTGCAATACTCCGCTCTACAGTCTGCCCGATTGGCTCTCCTGCCTCATTAATAATATCAAAAAATTCCATGGCTTCTTTCGTCCTTTATCTCAGATTTTCTAACCAACAATACCCTTTCGGGAATCAATTATATGCCTTTCCACATTTTCGTGCAAATCTTAATACACACTTTTTTTTCATTTTTCCCACATAAGGAACATATTTTTTCCATATTTTAAACACAGTCTTCATATATATTATTTTACATAAACAACAAGACAACAAACATTCATACAGAAAGGACAATATAAAAATGAAGAAAAAATACTTAGCAGTTTTGATGGGAATCATGGTAACATCTACAGCCGTTCCAGCAACCACGTTTGCAGAAGACGTCTCTACCACTACAGAAGCAGATACAGCACAGGAGCAGAAAGTCACAAATGAAGCACCAGATGGTCAGGCTCCTGAAAAACCGGAAGGTGAAGCTCCGGACGGACAGGCTCCTAAAAAACCGGAAGGTGAGGCTCCGGACGGACAGGCTCCCGAAAAACCGGAAGGTGAGGCTCCCAATGGACAGGCTCCTGAAAAACCGGAAGGTGAGACTCCGGACGGACAAGGCGGTCCTGATGGTGGTCAGTCTGAAGGCGTGGATAGCTACACCGCTGTCAATGAATATACAGAAGATACCTCTATTGAAAATACAACCCTTGAATCCACAGGAACCGATGAAAATGCAGCTTTGATCTCTTCCGGTGCCAATGTGACTTTTGACAACGTAACCATATCCCGGGAGTCCCAGGAAAGTACCGGCGGCAATGATGCTAGCTTTTATGGGGTAGGTGCAGCCGTTCTGGCAACAGACGGAACAGCTTATGTAAAAGGTGGAAGTATTACAACGAACGCAAATGGTGGAGCTGGTCTGTTCGCATATGGTAATGGTACGATCTATGCGGCAGATACAGACATTAAAACAGAGCAGGGCACCTCCGGCGGTGTACATACCGCTGGCGGAGGCACCCTTTATGGTTGGGATCTGAATGTTGAAACCAATGGTGAATCTTCCGCAGCCATCCGAAGCGACAGAGGCGGCGGCACAATGGTTCTGGATGGAGGAAGCTATACTTCCAACGGGATCGGCTCTCCTGCCATCTACAGTACAGCAGATATTGCAGTAAATAATGCGACTCTCACAGCCAACGGATCGGAAGCTGTATGTATCGAAGGTCTTAACTCAATCCACTTGTATGACTGCGATCTTACCGGAAATATGAGTGATCAGGATCAAAATGACAACACCTGGACTGTCATTTTATATCAAAGCATGTCTGGTGACGCAGAAGTAGGTAACAGCACCTTCCAGATGGATGGTGGTTCCCTTACTTCCCAAAACGGTGGTGTATTCTACACCACCAACACGGAAAGCACCATCACTTTAAATGATGTAGATATTAATTATAATGATGACAATGAGTTTTTCCTGCAGTGTACAGGCAATACCAATCAGCGTGGCTGGGGACAGGCAGGTGCCAATGGCGCAGACTGTACCTTTACCGCAATCAGTCAGGACATGCAGGGAGATGTGATATGGGATTCTATCAGTGACCTTGATTTCTATATTACAGACAGCAGTAATCTGACAGGCGCAATCCTTGATGATGAAACATATGCCGGTGACGGTGGTTCCGGTTATTGCAACGTAACTGTCAGCAAAGACTCAACCTGGACGGTTACCGGAGACAGTACCGTTACTTTCCTCTCCAATGAAGGAACCATCGTAGATGACCAGGGCAAAGCTGTGACTATCCAGGGAACTGACGGCACTGTTTATGTAGAAGGTGACAGCCAATACACCATCACAACCGATTCTTACAGTGATTCTGCAGATCAATCCGGTGCAACAGCTCTTCAAAGCTGGAGCGGATATCAGACAGAAAAACCTTCTACTCTTTCTTAAGGTCTGTGATCAGCAGATAAAGAATCCCCAGGATCACAATGGTACTAGCCATGATTGCCAACATCCATCCTGTTCCTACAACTTTCCCAAGAAAGATAGGATTGCAGTCCACGGAATCCCGGATCCCCGCAATTGCCTGTGTGGGGATCCCTTCCTTTTCCATTTCCTCAAAAACACCTCTCAGCATATGATTCTTCAACAAAGAAGTCCCATATGTACTTGGAATAAAGGAAAGAACCTTCTGCAATCCGCTTCCAAAATTAGAAATAGGCATATATGCACCACATATAAATCCATATCCTGCACTTACAATGGTTCCCACAGCTGACATCTGTCCCTGGGTTTTCAAAGGGTAGCAGACAATGCTGGATAAAATACTTCCAAACAGGACCAGAAGGATCTCGTCCAAAATCAGCCATAAAACATCTGCCACGCTTAAATACCATCCCATGATGCCAATATAGCCAAGGCACAATGCCAAAGCCAGCAGATTTACCATTAAGGAATTCAGCACAGTTGAAAAAAAGTAGCCCAGGTAGATCAATGGTCTTTTTACAGGAGATACATTAAAATCCTTTCTTGCACCACTGGCCCGGTCCTGTATCATAGTCAGGTTTACACAAAAGGTTACTGTTACACAACTGACTGCCAGAAGTCCGGCTGCAAGCTGTGAAGCTACTGTGCCATCCACTAATTTATCAGAAATCTTAAAGAAATCAGGAAGGGCCGACAGGAAAGAATCTCTGTATATATTAGCAAGAAAAGTCCCATATAATACGATCAGAATAATCGGAGTGATCAAGGATGAGATCAGCATGCCCTTGTCTCTGAAAAACAGCTTCCTGTTTCGTTTTATTAATGCCAACGTGGTTTTCATGGATTCTCACCTCCTAATACCTTTCCGGTTACAGCAAGAAATACATCATCCATGCCGCCCTTTACTACTTCATAATCCAGAAACAGTTCCTGATGCTCTACAATCAGCTTTGTTGCTTCACCGGTGTTCTGTACCTGGATCTGATAACCATCCCGGATTGCCTTATAAGGTTTGCCAAGCTGCCGGATCTGTTCTTCTCCTGCTCCATATATAGAAACATAGTCCTGTACATATTGATTTTTCAGCTGATAAGGTGTACCCTCTGCCACAATTTTCCCCTTATCCAGAATCACTACATAACCTGCAGATGCCGCTTCTTCCATATAGTGTGTTGTAAGAAAAACGGTCATATTCTCTGATACCCGAAGCTTTTCGATAATACTCCATATCAGCTTTCTGGTCTGAGGATCCAGTCCTGTGGTAGGCTCATCCAGAATCAATATCTCAGGTTTGTGAAGTAGTGCCCTGGCAATGTCAATTCTTCTTCGCTGACCGCCGGACAGTTTGCCCACCTGCCGGTTCATAAACTCTTTAAAGTCCAGGATAATGGACAGTTCTTCCAGTCTCTTATCAAATTCCTTACCTGTAATACCGTACAGTGCGGCTCTGCTCTCCAGGTTTTCCCTGACAGTCAGCGGCTTATCCAACACACTGTCCTGAAAAACAACACCTATCATTCTTTTAATGTCTCCCGGCTTCTGATCTACTTCGTTGCCGCCGATCTTTACCTCTCCACTGTCCTTTTTCAGCTGCCCGCAGATAATCGAGATCGTGGTACTCTTGCCTGCTCCATTTACGCCAAGAAAAGCAAATAGCTCCCCTTTTCTTACCTGAAAGCTGAGATCATTTACAGCATGTACACTGCCGAAGGACTTATTCAGATGCTGTATTTCTATTACAGGATCCAACTGTTTTTCCATTTTTCATATCTTCCTTTCCACAAACATTCTTTCTTACGGAAATGATCAAATCTCCTTTTCCACTATACCATAACCAGCATATATAATTCTACCATTCCTCTCAGATTCCCAGTGAATCCAGTGAATATTTGTTTTCCCGTGAACGATATGTTGTGGATTGGGCTATTCTGAAAATACCTCCATCATAAGCCTGATCCCAACCTTCAATCCTTCCTCAAATGAATCTTTCTCCCATGCACAGCATACACTCCCATGACGAATCATGATCTCCTCCCAAAGTGGTATCCTCTCCCCCATATCGTCCTCCACCACTCGGTCCATGCCTTCGATTCCTTGCAGCCATTGTTCCAGTTCCTTTTCTTTTGCCTGCCCTGCTTTCCTGGCAGCTGTATTTTCCTTCCACAGGTTATTTTCCGTGTAATGTTCATAGATCAGATCAAGCAGTTTTTCCACAGGAGGATAGTAATGTGGCTTTGTTTCTGATATATAGTTCTCCAGTATATCTTTTAACGTACTTATAATGCTACCGTCCTTTCCAGTCAGGATTTTGTGTCTTAATTATAGTGCATATTCCTGCATATTTTTATACATAATCCTTACCACCAGACGCACAGAACTCCATGCCAAGCTTTTACTGTTTTCTCTACGATCAATCCACAGTTCTTTTGTATATTGCCCATTCCGACCCTTTCGTATTTCATAGGTAAAGGGTAAACCGGAATAGGTTCTGAAGCGCACACCTGTCGCTCTGCTCCTACACTGATTTTCTCTTTATCTGCTCTATTCTCTCCCAAGATTATTCATGCAGCTCCAACGGCAAACCATCTGGGTCATGGAAGAAAGTCATCTTCTTGCCGGTATAATTATCCACACGGATCGGCTCACACGCTTCGGAGGATTTTCCTCAGCGAATATTTCCAGCTCTGTGTATTCATTGACACGCAGATCCAGCTTCCAGTCCTTACGCTACATTTCTTTCAAAATATCTATCCGCAATGCTCCTTGTTTTGAATTCTCAAATTCTACCATACCCATCAGTAATCCTGCTTTATCAGTTTCAAACTAAAATCCTTTATAATCATCTGCCCGATCCTTCAATTTTCTGATGTTTCTATTTATTATCCTCATCTGCTCCGTTGATCTTTGCGGATTTCTGGTTGAAGTTATTGAGTCCAATGAAATGTATCCTTTGTTCTCAACTTCCAAAAGGATATTTATAGGTCCTTTGCTGTATAATTCAAAAATATCCTCTTCACTTGTAACTTTGAAAGCCTGTGATCCGGGTACCATTCTAGGAATCTCCAAAAAACCAATATGCTCCATCCAGTTATTTCTCTGTATGATCTTAAGATAAATCAGTTTAAAATAATTCTCTGCTTTTTCAGGATGTGAAATCATGTCCACAAAATAAGTACAATCATCATTTATGATACAAAGCAACTGTTTATTGCTTCGATTGTTTTTATTATTCACATTAAGATTTTCACTTAAGTGCAAATGATATAAATGCCAGGTATATCGTAAAAAATCCACTTTGCCAGGAGCACTTGTTTGATTGGATAAAAAGGCATTCATATCCATTCCTTTTTCAAAAGCATTCTTGTACTTCTTTAAGACTTCTATTTCCTTCTCCGAAAGTTCTCCTCTGTCAATTTTGGCTTGCAGTTCGTTAGAGTATTCCACTCTTCTTTTCAGCACAGGTATCCTTTTATAAAGATAAGAAAAAAAATCAATTATGGTTTTTTCCGGGGCATTTTCGTCTGCTCGATATGTAATTCCAACCCGATTATAATACTTCATTATTTCAGACTGAATGTCTTCATGTATCTTTCTCGCTAACCCAGTTTTAGCATCCATACACAATACCTCCGCTTTTAATTAAAGGTATTTCTACTTCTGAATCCAGATATCTGTATTTATCATCAGAACACACAGCCAATCATATCACCTCTCAGCCGATCCCTTCACCTACTGTGTTATAGAAAATGTCTGATGGCCGGAACGTACTCATGGTAGGTCATGCCGTACCAGGTGTCGTTGGTTTTGGAGAGCTTTGTGGTATCGCCGCCGATCTCAACGGTGATGCCCTGGATTCTGGATGCCATGTAGATGACCACCTCCTTTTTGGCATAAGAAAAGCCCTACTTTCTTTGACATAAGTAGGGCAAATTTAAGCTATAAAATTCTTAACTTGAAATTTCTACTATGTTTTCGTCTGAGAAATTTCAAGTTTATGCGTTTTTCTGAAATTGTTAAAGCATAACAGGCCACAAATTTTCATTTTCGATATTTTTCAACTGCGTAACCAATCGAAAATGAACATGAAAATACCCCGTCAGATTACTCCAACGGGGTTACTGCCAATTATTGAATTTTACTCCACAAGAGTTGTGTACTTTCTATTATATCCTCATAGCTGATATCAGCAGCATACGGATATTTCTTCTGGTAGGACTTCCAAAGTGTATGTAACTGTGCGTCATCACTGACGGCAGCCATAATTTTGGGTGCTTCCTCTTTCAGATTTTCGGTGCTTCTTTTCTTACAGGTTGCCTCAAATGCCTTTTTCAGCACATCAGCATCGATAGCCTGCTCGTAAATAGAAAGCAGAGCCTTGATGTCATAGAAATCTCTCATTCGGGTATTCAAAAGACCTCTTGCAAGGACCGTCTGAAGTTTTTCTGCCAGAATTGTTTCCAAATTATACGACCAAAGGCTGATGGAACGGTCACCCAAGAGCAATTTATAGTTGTACTCGATTGCTCTTGGCGTGATAACATCTCCTGTAGATATATCAATCTTCATCGGTGTAACGAGTTTTCCCATCACAGCATTCATGGTAAATCGAATACCCGGATACTCCATCTCATCCATGATATTAGAAACTTCCTTAACCTCAAAGGTCACTCCATCCCCAAGATTGATATCCTTGACTTCATCCACAATCCGTTTTGCATCTTCTGCCGACAGATTCTGATTTTTAATGCTCGTATCGATATCCATCGTGGACCGCAATGCTACGCCAACCATCGCTGTCACCAGCAATCCGCCTTTAATGATAAAATTATCTTTGTACTGTGAACTGGCAACTCTCTCAAGGAAACGCTCCATCATATAGATTCGCATGAGCGTTCTGGCATCTGCCTTGTTTTCCTTTGCCACATTCTTAATTCTTCCCTTAACCTGTTCTGGTGTCAGCTGCATTTTACAATAATACCCCCATATATCTGCGGATCACATTATCAACCCGAAACAGCTTTGCATATTCCATGAGTCGATTCAGGTCCTTGTCTCTTCTGGAAACATATGTCTTCAGAACGGAATTGAAATCCTGTGCTTCAATACTGCTCCGGCTTCTCATCAGATCACAAATCGTTCGTTCCAAGTCATACATTGGAATCATATTACCATCGTTGTCTTTCACAATGATCTTTCCGACGTCCAGTAATTCCCGTTTTACTGTATATACTTTACAACTTCCATCCGCTATAAGCCGATGTGCATTGTAACCGCTGTATATGGTAAGTGTGTGAACAAACGGTTCTCTGTCTGTCAGACCATGATAATAAAAGGCCTCATCATGTGAAAAAACAGCATTCGGGCATCTCTTATGGAGCACATATAACTCATCGACCCAATCCGATCCCGTAGAATACACACCACGGCTGACCGGCTCCAATCCGTTTTCTCGAACATATTTGTAAAACTTAAATTTTGAAATTCCAGATTTTCCCGCGATTCTCGGCGTAAGGTAATCATGATTTTGAACTAATCTTGTCATCTCATTCATAGAATCACCATCCTTCCGTGCTTATATTGTAATCGAAATAAGCACGGTAGTCAAGTAAGATCAACCGATCGTGCTTATTTCATATTTAATATATGCACGCTTGTCAAGTTTAATTCTGTCAAAATTTGTCAAAATCAGCTTGCGAGGCCAGTTCTTTATACGGATAGTCGTCATTCTGCCGCTCCGTGAACATATCATTGACCAACCCGATGGTCAGCAGGTCGAGGTCGGAATTATCCTCATCATTTTCTCCCACGCTCTTTTCCAGCTGGCGCAGGTCTTTGTAGATGTCACGGCCAAACTTGATGCGGTACAGGCGAGGCACAGCGGCACTTGCCTTAAAGGTGACTTCCTTGCCATCGATTTCGATTTTCTTTGTAACTGCCATAATCGTAATCCTCCAAAATTTTCATGTAAAATTGGCAGAGCCGAAGCCCTGCCGTATATCGTGTTTCTTACTCTGCCGGGTCAATGCTCACCAGTGCATTACTGCCACTCACAGTGGGCAGCTTGCCATCCCACTTCTGGATCTTCTGGTACTCGATCAGCGTATCGGACAGACTTTCTGCCAGTTTGCGTTTTGCCTCTGCCTGTGCGTCTGCGGCAATGGAAGTCTTCTGGGCTTCCGCCTGCGGCTCGTAGACCGCATCATACCACTTGTTATAGACATCATCGATCTGCCATCTCATCGATGCTGACGGTTCTGCTCATCCGGCTGCCTGGATCTGCTCGGTCTCTGTCCGCACGTAATTTTCCAATACTGCCTGAAAATCCGCATGAAAAACAGTCTGCAGCACCTCCGCCACGGAATATGGCTGGCAAATATCCGTCCTCTCTACCGGTTTTCCATATGTCACGGGTACTGCAACTGCTCTGGCCCCCTGCCCTACATCAGTGTCCAATATCTCATAGTGCAATCCTATCATCCCTCAGAACATTCGTTTTGTCTCAATTATACACAGCCCGGATACCAATTTCAATAGCGAAGCACAATATCTTTTATCTATTTTCCATTTAGTTTCTCTTGAACGCACAATAATGTTGTGCTATAATAAGGCCGTCAGATACTGAGCACAGAACAGTCTGACCAAGGAGGAAACACTATGGCTAAACTATCAAAGAAAGCCTCAGTAACTGTAAAACGGTCGTCTGATTCCAGCTCTGTTGTCTATCTTCCGCAGGCGGAAAAGAATGAACAAGCCGAATTTGCTTTCGGTGCTGTTATCCGTAAATACAGAAATAAAAATGAAATGAGCCAGCCAAAGCTGGCGGAGCTTCTGGGAGTGTCGCGTAATACTATCACAAACTGGGAAAATGACCGCGCCCGCCCGGAAGTGGAAACCATCCGGATTCTTTGCAGTATGCTCGGAATTCCTCTTTATGAGCTATTTGCTCTGCCAAACGCTTCCCAGCTGTCTTCCCATGAAAAAGTTGTGTTCAGACAATACCGAAAACTGAGTCCTGTTGGACAGCGCATCGTAGACCGGATGATTGAATCCGTTATGGGTGAAGAGCAGGATGCCCATGACAGATACCTGGACGAGAATTATTTCCTATCCGAGTTGCAGTCTACTCCTGCTGCCGCTGGTCCCGGCTGCGCTTTCATCGACACACCACCAGAGTATATGTTTATAAAGAAAAACGGATACAACGAATCTGCTGATGTATTGATTCGTGTATCCGGTGCAAGTATGGAGCCACAGTATCACAACGGAGATCTGGTATATGTAAAGTATACCCAGTCTGTTGAAGATGGTGATATTGTTATCTGCTCTACTGCAGATGGTGCCGTCATCAAGCAGATGCTTAACCATAAACTCTACTCTTTAAATAAAGCACTCCCTTATGGTGAGAAGTCTGAAGATGATCATGTTACCATTGTCGGCAAAGTTCTCGGAAAGGTAAGTCCGTTGGAGCTTCCTGCTGATGATGACATCCATCTGCTTGAAGAGGTAAAATCCCAGGAAGTCCGGGAGTTCAAGAAGAAATATGGATTGCTGTGAGGTGATTGCTTATGAGTTTTACAGAATCAGAAATCAAAGATTACAACGATTACGCAGATACCACAATTGCAGGAATCTATCCTCTGATAAAGAAGGCTGTCTCTTCTCATGCAGCCACCTATATGAAGAAAGACATGCTAAAGTTCAAAGAACAGGGGCCAGATGAAAGGATGGGCTTGGAAGAAAACAAGGCTTTTTTCCGTGACATCGCACATGTTCATTGTGATGCCGCAATTACCGCCCAGATCCGATACAGCAACAAGTCATACTGCGCCACGCTGACCAAGGAATCTATCTTGGAAAAATGCCGGATTTGCAATCTTGATGCTCAAAGTGTAAAGCAGATTCTGAAAGCAGCCGGTTTCGATGCTGGAGGTGACCAACATGAATAAAGAAAAAGTCTATGTAAAAGTCGATTCCACATTCGACCCTACCGGCTATATGCAGCCGACATCGATCACCTGGTCGGATGGACGTACCTTCCCAATCGAAACAGTGCGCGACTTCCGTCCCGCCGGGACTGCCGATAACGGTTACTCCGGTGACTGTTTTACTGTGCTCATCCAGGGGCAAGAGAAGCATCTGTTCTTTGAGCACCTTGATCCACGCTTCAATGGACGGTTAGGCCGGTGGTTCGTGGAACGAGCAGCGCAATAAATAGGAGGAGCATCATGACTTTGATAGAAAAACTCAGCAATCTCGGTGGTATCGTTGACCGGGATGAAATGGCAAAAGCATGTTCAGAAATTCCAGATGAAGATCTTCGTCTGGCTCTGATGACGCTTGCACTAACCTATAATCAAAACATCAAAACAAATGAAGAAATCTTCCAAAAGCAAATCCGCGAGATTGAACGTCTTTAGAAAGAGATAGATGAACTGAAAAAAGAAAAATAACGCGCAGTCAGAAAGGAGGAAATTGCAGATGCAACGCACATATCTTGCGATAGACCTTAAAAGCTATTACGCGAGTGCGGAATGCGCCGCTCGCCATCTCGACCCACTTACCACAAATCTGGTCGTGGCAGATTCCTCCCGCACTGAGAAAACCATCTGCCTCGCTGTATCCCCTTCCCTGAAAGCCTATGGCATTCCGGGTCGTGCCAGACTGTTCGAGGTCGTACAGAAGGTCAAAGAGGTCAATGCGAATCGATTAAGGGAAGCGGTACGATTAAGAAAAGCTGTGTATAAGGACGGTAAGCCATCCTTCTCCTCGGCCTCCTATGATTCCTTATCCCTTGCAGCCGACCCAGCGCTCGAACTCTCTTACCTCGTTGCGCCACCCCGGATGGCATATTATGAAAAGGTGTCGCGGCAGATTTATGGCATCTATCTGAAATACATTGCCCCAGAGGACATTGTGGTTTACAGTATCGACGAGGTGTTTATCGATGCCACCTCGTACCTATCCCAATATAATATGACAGCACACGACCTTGCCATGACGATGATCCGGGAAGTGCTTTATACGACTGGCATCACCGCCACTGCCGGGATCGGTACGAATCTGTATCTGGCGAAACTGGCAATGGACATCACTGCCAAACACGCTGCTCCTGACAAGGACGGAGTCCGCATCGCTGAGCTGGATGAAGAGAGTTTCCGTTATCTCCGCTGGGATCACAAGCCACTCACAGACTTCTGGATGACCGGTCCCGGCACAGTCAAGCGGCTAGAAAAGCACGGCATCCATACGATGGGCGAGCTGGCCTATTTCAGCACCGTCAATCAGGATATCTTATATAAGGAATTCGGTGTTGATGCTGAACTCCTTATCGACCATGCTTGGGGTCTGGAACCCTGCGGCATGAAAGAAATCAAGGCGTACAAGCCCAGCACCAACAGTATCTCCGAGGGACAGGTTCTCTCCTGCCCTTACCCATATAACAAAGCCAGAATCATTGTCATGGAGATGGCTGACAGCTTAGTATTACAGTTGACGGACAAAGGTCTGGTAACGGACAGCCTGACGCTGGGGCTATGACCGTGAAAACTGTGACAGCGGCAAGTACAGAGGTCCGGTACACATTGACCACTACGGTCGCACCGTTCCGAAGGGCGCACATGGCAGCACGAAGCTGGATAATCCGACCAACCTCGGAAGCATCCTGATCTCTGCCACAACTGAGCTGTTTGATAGAATTGCCGATAAAACACTGACCGTAAGACGGATCACAATAGCCGCCAACCGTGTGGTCAAAGATGAGGGATTCTTCCAAGTTGATCTGTTCACGGACACAACTAAGCTGGAAAAAGAGAAAAAGCTGCAGAATGCAATGCTGGGACTCAAGAAAAAGTTCGGCAAGAACGCCGTTCTGAAAGGAACCAAC
Source organism: Blautia sp. 1033sp1_1033st1_G9_1033SCRN_220408 (assembly GCF_040929965.1). Classification (NCBI taxonomy): domain Bacteria; kingdom Bacillati; phylum Bacillota; class Clostridia; order Lachnospirales; family Lachnospiraceae; genus Blautia; species Blautia sp. 1033sp1_1033st1_G9_1033SCRN_220408. The sequence continues at coordinate 77,734 of NZ_JBFKZO010000008.1, forward strand.
TATCTGGACGGCGCAACGATGAGAGAAAGGAATCAACAGATAGGCGGCCATAAGGCTAAGTAAGGAGGGAGAACATGGACTACAAGAACACACCGGAAGGCAAAGCCGTCCAAAGTAAGTATGGCAAAATACTCCATGCTTCCCGCCCGGAGCCGCCGCATAATCATCCCCGGATGCCGATGTCAAATCGCGCTAAAATCTTCTCTCCTTTTGCCGCCTTACGAGGCTATGAGGATGAGATTACTTCCGAGGGCAGAGACCACCTCAAAGGAAATAGAATCGAGTTGTCTGAAGAAGGTAAGGAAGTTCTAAATCAAAAGATCAGCCAGCTTCAGAAAGGTCAAGAGATCACAATAAAATATTTCACGGACGGCTACTATGAAGATATAGCCGGAGTACTGGATGTTGTGGATACGATAACAAAAGAACTGCGAATTTACACAGGCTTTATAAACGATACCGGCAAAGAGCTGCCGACCATTATTGCATTCGAGGATATCTTAGAGATTGGGGTGAATATGACTTGAATTACTATTTTTGCGACGCCTGCCGCTACTGCTTCTCTGCGGAGCAGCTCCCAGATCGTTGCCCTGATTGCGGTGCCGTGGCATATAACGATCGCTTAGCAGTACGGCTGGCAACAGATACCGAAATAGCAGAATTGCTTAGAATACGGAAAGAAGATAAGGAGGACACAAAATGAAAGCACATAAATATTGGTCACTCGGCGCACTTGCCTGTATGGCAGGATGCTTCTACACAGGCTGCAAGAAGCTGATGCAAGCTCACAAGTATTTCGCTTGTGGCTCTCTGATCTGCATGGGCATGGCAATCTACTCTGGTCATAAAATCGCACCGAAGAAGAAAGCTGAAAAGCCTGAAAAATAAGGACACACGCCCTCGCCGTAACAAGCGAGGGCTTTTTTGAACTCCAGAAGTTCATTTTATTTCCGTTACAAACTATACACTTCCATCATAAGCCGTATCCCGACTTTCAGACCTTCCTCAAAAGCGGTCTTCTCCCATGTGCACCACACCGTCCCCTGCCGGTCCATGATCTTCTCCCAGAGTGGAATCTTATCTCCGACATAATCATCGACCAGCCTATCCATACCTTCCAAGCCACGCAGCCACTCTTCCAGTTCCTTTTCCTTGGCCTTCGCAGCTTTCCCGGCAACTGTGTTCTTCTCTACTGGATTATTCTCTGTGTAATGCTCGTAGATCAGATCCAGCAGATTCTCCACTGGCGGATAATACTCTGGTTTCGTTTTCTTAATGTAGTCTTCTAGCAGCTCCTTCAATTTTTCTATAATGCTACCATCCTTCCCAACTGAGATTCATTTCCTCAGTTACGGCACATATTACCGTAGACTTCTACACATAGCAACCTATTTTTTGCGGTCTTTCGGATGGCCCATCTTCTCCTTTATCTCGTCTGGCACGTCAATCAATCCGAACCGATAGAACATCCCATAGATGTAAGTCACTCCCCGGATATCCCCCAGAGCTTTCGGGCGGTCTACTACTTCTCCCACCTTTTTCATATTCCGTAGTGCCAGCAGCACTGAACTCCATACCAGACTTTTACTGTTCTCTCGGCGGTCTATCCACAGTTCTTTTGTGTATTCGCCGCTTCTTCCTTTTCGTATTTCATAGGTAAAGGGTAAGCCGGAATAGGTTTTAAAGCACACACCAGAATAAAGCAAGACCGTCTCCCACAGGTGTTCCTCTGTTGGCTCTGATCTCAGTTTTCTTACTGCTCTATATCTCCGCCGCCGTTCTGCTCCAACACTAATCTTTTCTTTATCTGCTGTACTTGGGAAGTACACACCTTTCTGATATGGTAGGTACGAGGTAACGGAGGCTTTGGAGAGTTGAAGAGTATTTGCGGTTGAGAGGATGGCTTCTTTATAGTTCTGTGTTTTCCGATACTCCTCAAAGGTATCCTGTACCTTCTCCGCCACATCCGATTCATACACACCAGCCGTGATGAGCAGCTTTCTTACTTTGATTGGATTCATAGTTAGCGCATCTGCAATGGATCGGAGGGGGCAGTCCTCCTCATAAAGCGCCACAGCACTTTCCATCTGTTCTTTCAGATTCTTCTCGGCATCGTACTCCGGCTTCATCTTCTTTCGACCGCCGCCTGGCTTCCGAGATTTATACGCTCTTTTCTCTCCCATAGCTCACAGCACCAGCTCATACAATTTGAACGTCATCTTCCCGACTACATCATAATAGAGCGTTTTTGTCTGAACATATTGAAAGCCCAGTTTCTGATACAGCTTTTCGGCAGTTGTGTTGTTCTCGATTACATCAAGCCTCAATGCTTTCCTGCCAGCTTTTCTCTCCAGTTCAATCACATTCTCCACTAATCTCCGCGCGAGTCCTTTTCCTCTCTGGCCCGGATTCACTGCCAGAACATGAAGAACAATTATCTCATCCGAATTAATCTGCCACGGAGCATCTGCATAGCCATCGACCTTTTCATCATTTGCTATCACGCATGCCGCAATTTCATCACCATCTGCCAGCACATACAGTTCTCCCTTATCAATACTGGCCTGTATCATTTCATCCGATGGATGGATTCCTTTCTTCCATTGTGGAAATGACGGGTCATCCTTCTCCTGATCAATCAAGTTCCAGTACAGGGATCTTATTTTGTCGAAATCTTCTTTTTCAGCCTTACGGAATATCATTTTGTTCACCTCTTTTTACTCGTGCAGTTCCAGCGGCAGGCCGTCTGGGTCATGGAAGAAGGTCATCTTCTTGCCGGTATAATCGTCAACACGAATCGGCTCACATTTAATTCCCACCTCTGCCAGTTCTTTCACTGTCTGCTCCACACTCTCCACGCAGAAGGCAAGGTGACGCAGCCCACATGCTTCCGGACGGTTCACACGCTTCGGCGGGTTTTCCTCAGCAAAAATCTCCAGCTCTGTGTATTCATTGACACGCAGATCCAGCTTCCAGTCTTTACGCTCTGGGCGGTAGTTTTCTCTGATGACAGAGAATCCCAGCTTGTTCACATAGAAATCCTTTGCGGCTTCGTAGTCAGACACGATGATTGCAATATGATGTATTTTTGATAAATTCATTTTTTCTCACGCTCCATTACTTTTATTTCCGTTGCAAACTATACAAAAGCCTTCAAAAATTACCGTGTGAACTCCTGGAGTTCAGTTTGTCCACACGGCGTATCATCAAAACTTGATCACTTTCGGCTCATGGGTGAAAGAACTAATGGTAGCCACACCATTCTTGAAGTAAAACACCTCAGTGTTTCCATCATCTGCGGCATACATCTTCTTCAAACTCGGATAGGCATCCAGCATAGATTCTCTCGCTTCCACACGGTCATCCTCTACCAGTTCGCCGGCAATGCGAATCCACTCGCCGCCCTTAAATGCACACAGTTCTGCTTTCGGATTGGCATGCAGCTGCTTGGAAACATCCTTCTTCTTGCCAGTCTGGATGTACAGCTTGCCTTCAAAAATATGTGCCGTGCCAAACGGACGCACTCTCGGCTGGTCGCCTTCGACCGTTGCCAAGTAATATGTTTCAGCTTCTTTTAAGAACTTTACGATTTCTTCCATTTAATTCTTTCCTTTCCCACATAGTCGTGTGTGTTTTATAGTTTTATGGTTTTATTTCAGCTTTTCCAGAATCTCATCCGCGCTCATGCCGCTTGCCAGCAACTTCTTCAGCACAGCCTCTGCTTCGGTCTTCTTAGCTTCTTCAGCAGCCTTAGCATCTGCCTTTGCTTTCTTCGCTTCCAAGGATGCCACTTCTTTTTCGGCCTTCTTCAGAGCAGTCTTCTTTTCTTTCAGGTCAGCCTTCAAAGTATCAATGTTAGCGGTAATGGATGCGATCTCGGCTGTGAGTGCTTCCTTTGCGGACTGCTTTTCTGCAATCTGTGTTGCAAAATCTGCAGTCACAGTTTTGGGCTTATTCTTACTACCTTTAGTTCTGGGCATAGGACACAAACCTCTTTCCAAAATTATAATCATTTAAATTAAGTATTGTGTAGGTATGAGAACAACATAAAAGTCTCTTTTTTTAGTATATCACAAAACTATACTCTTTTACAGACGCTTTCTTGCCTTCATCGTCGCATAGTACACCAAACCACCTACTACTCCGCCGACTGTGTTATAGAAGATGTCTGATAGCTGGAACGTTCCCAATCTAAGTAATAATTGTAGCATCTCAATGCTTACCGAGAAGATAAACGCTATCTTTCCACTTTGCCACAGCATCTTCTTCCAGCCGTTTCCTATCTTTTCTTCGAATGTCCACATCACTACAGAACTAAACGGCACCATCATGATCACATTCTCGATGCACTCGGTGGTCAGCTTCTGTTCGCCGTTCACGGTTTCCCAGATGCCCCAGCCACCCATGACATCAGATAAAGGATTCAGCCACAGATTCCGATTCAGTAACGTTCTGAACAAGATCATGGAAGTCACAAAAGCCAACAAGAACAATTTCCGAAATAACACGCTCTCTTTGAATTTCTGATACCAAGTCACTATGGCGTTCTTCCAGCCTTTGCCGGCATCTTGAGGCTCATACGCATACAGGTAGAAAAACATTGCCAGAAAGGACAGCAAGAGTGAAAATCCAAATGGCTCATACAGAGCAGTCAGGATGTTTGTGAGGATTTTGGCCAATACTTTTATTATTTCCATTACAAATCACTGAACAAGTCAGCCTTGTACACACCGTTCTCCAGCATCTTCTTAAAGCTATCCTTTACTGCTGCGACATCCTCATGGTAAGTCATGCCATACCAGGTATCGTTGGTTTTCAGAACCTTTACAGACATCTTTCCCTGCTCCAGCAATTCACCGATGAAGATAGGGATCAAATACTCTGCTTTCAGAGGATTGCCCGGGACTTCTTTCTCAAAGAACTCTTTGAAGCCCTCTTCCAGTACATCCAGAAAATCAGGTGTCAGTCCCCACATATTCATGGATACCAGAGAATTCACATCCACAGCCACTCCGTCTGCATCTGCTCCAGTCACAATCTTTACAATGTTCTTTGTCTCCACAACCTCAGTCAGATTATTCTGCTCATCCATCTTGCAGATGCCACGGGTTACACCGCCATTATCGGACAATGTGTTCTTCAGCACAAATCCCGCCATGCAAGACTTGCCACCATTCACCAAATACTCATGGACGGCTTTGAAGCCTTCTTTTCCATAGTAATCATCTGCATTGATCACGATGAACGGGGTATCAATCACGTTTTTCGCAGCAAGCACAGCTTGACCGGTTCCCCACGGCTTTGTACGGCCCTCCGGCAGATTTCCAGGGATATCGTTAATATCTTGGAAAGCATAATTCACCGTCACATCATGGGCAACGCAGATAGCTTTAATACGCTCACCGATAACCGCTTTGAACTCCTTCTCGATATCCTTGCGGATGATAAATACCACATGATTGAAGCCAGCCTCAATCGCATCATGGATGGAATAGTCCATGATGATATGTCCAGCATCATCGACTGGCTCTAACTGCTTGATTCCCGTTCCGAAGCGGCTACCGATACCAGCAGCCATGATAAGTAATGTTGTATTCATTGTTTTTTCTCCAAGTTTTTTCTATCAAATTGATTTTATCATAGTTTTTATTCTTCACATCTCTGCCAATCATAGATCGTTGCCTAGGCAACTCCGCTCTCTAATGTATCTTGCATAGCTTTTATCTTTAGTACATTTGTAATATATCAAGTTTAGTACCAGGTGTCTGGCACGTAATCTTAGTCTGGCACCAATGTGGTCTTATTCTAAAAACATAGATTGTTCTTTCTTCATCGCGGAATATGTTTTTCAATAAATTCAGAAACAATCATTTTGTATTTTTCAGGATCTGTTCTATAGCATCCAGTATGTTCTGCCTCAGAAACTATGTACAACTCTCTTTCACTTTTGCAACTATTGTAAATTTTATACGCCATAGATACCGGTGCTTTCTTATCCTTGTCTCCATGAATAATTAGAACTGGCACACTTGTCTTAGACACTGCGGCACATGCGTTTGCTTCTTTCAAGTCAAATCTGCCCCAAATTTTTGTTCCTGCATTCACTATCCGAGGGAATAAATCTGTCAGTAATTCAAAACGAAGTTTCTCTTTACTGTCTATTTTTATCATTTCTAATGGTGATGTAAACCCAGCATCATCAATAATTCCACAAACTGATTCCGGCAATTCTAAATCACTACTCATCACTGCTACCGTTCCTCCCATGGAAATTCCCATAAGGAATATAGGTACCTGTTCTCCAAATTCAGAATCCACCCAATTTGCCCACTCACGACAGTCGTATCTTTCTAAAACGCCAAGTGTTGAAACGTCACCTTCACTTTCATTGTGTGCTCGTAAGTTCACCAACAGAAGATTCCATTCTTTTTCTTCTGTTATTCTATAGATTGGCACACTATTCGTATAACAATTACCCCAAAGCCCATGAAAAAAGATTATGACTGGCGCATTTTTCTTTCTTTCATAATAGTGACCAACTAATTGTACTCCATCAGATGCCGTAATTGTAATTTTTCTATTTGGCTCATTTTTTATTTTATATGCCTCTGTAAGAATTTCATACTGCCAGTCATCAGCAATTCCTAAATCTGGCCATCGAATTTCTCTTCTCAGGCAGGCTTTCTGAAAAGAGTATTTACTTATTCCCAGCAGTGCCAATATTCCAATACTTAAAATCAACAGGATTATTAAAATTCGTCTTCTATTTACACATGTTTTCATCATCGCAATTCCCATACATTGTACAGAATCTCCATATCACTTAGCCGAATTTATCAAAGAGAAGTTGCAATATTCTAACACCACAATCATGTTTTCATTTGACTGATAATCAGATTCAAATCGTGTTTATTTATAAATGTCCTACATTAATCCAACTTCTTTTCTGTATTCCACGCAGCCATTTTATAATTATCTCTACAGGTTCTTTATTTCCCACTAACAAAAATGTGGATTTTTAACTTTGACTCAGTATTGTAAAAACACTCCATATGCGAGCAGAAATTTTAGCATATTAGCCTTTACTAATCTCAGTTACTGATGCGTTTAAGCAGTATTTTAATTCCCTTTCGCGTTTCAATGTTATAAAAAATAGCATTTATTAAAACAACAACTATTGATACAACCAAGAAAACGACTATTGCATAGTACCTGGGGTCTGGCACGTAAATTTGACACTCTAATTCGACAGCATTCGACTTTTTAGTCATATTTTGTTCATTTTGCGTTTACAGTTTAGTACCTGGGTCGAGTAGACGTACCTTTCACAAGGTACGCTCCTCACAGATCCGGACGTGCGGCTTTCCCGCATCCGGCTCTTCATATGGCTAATCGTATGTCTGATCTCTGTGTATCTGACACTTTTCTCCTTGAAATCAGTTTCCTCGTCATGCCAATCTCTGTGTATTGGGCAAGTTTCTTTCTCGGATATTGCCACATGTAGTTCCCTTCCCTCCAGCGGCATTACCCACCTTCAACGGTACTATGGAACTATCCGACTACCTATATTTCTTTTGTCTCTCTTTCTTTTATTGACAAGACATACTCTGCTCCTTTTTTCTAAAGCTGAGAAAATATAGGCTCTCTCCAGTTGATGTGCAATCCTTGTATTACATGAACAGGTCCTTCCGACGCCGCAGAGCTGTGTGAAATCTCACCTTAACGATAAACCCACATGTTGCCTTCCCCTCAGACCACAGAGTCGGCACTCCGATTTATGGTATTTCGGCGCTCAATTGCTGTCCCTGCAACCTTGCTGTCTACGCTTAGCCCATTACATTACTGTAACACACTCAAGACTCGCTTCAAATGCTGTGGTTAGCAGCTTATTTGACGGGATTTCCACCCGCCGGATTATACACCCTTTGCTGGACGCACGGTCTGGCACTTTTTTAAGTACCAGGGTCTGGCACTTGGAATGTAGCACTCGAACATCTAGCTAAATGGCATTGCCAATGTGCCCATACTACGCAAAATGTAAACTTTTGTTTATAGAACTTTTATAAAGTTTATACTTGTTTGCCGGGGTCTGGCACGTAATGTCATGACCGATTCCCCATGGCTTTGTCCGGCCTTCTGGCAGAGTTCCCGGAATATCGTTGATATCTTGGAAAGCGTAGTCCACGTTACATTGTGAGATTTGCAGATAGAGGCAATGCGATCACCGATGACCTCTTTGAATTCCTTTTCGATATCCTTACAGATAATAAATACTACATGATTAAAGCCAGCTTCAATTGCATCATGGACTGATTAGTCCATGATAATATGTCCAGCATCGTCCACTGACTCCAACTGCTTAATTCCTGTTCAGAAGCGGCTACCGATACCAGCCGCCATTATAAGCAATATTGTTTGCATTTTGTTTATTTCCTTCCAATGTCACTTTTTTAAAATATAATAATCCTTTTCATAAAACGCTCAGCAACACGCAACATAGTGTATTATTTGATTATCTTTTTGACAACGCTCATAGCTCTACTGAAACCACGCATTTTAAATGTAAACAGAATCCACAGCACATTTGGCAGAATAGTGCATATTACTCCCTTTATCAAAATAGCAAATAATCCATTTACCTTTACACACGCACATACACTCCATGTTACAAACATCAGCGCAACAGTCATTGAAGTGTATATCAATACATTTTTCCAATACTTGCCTGTTCCCCGGTGAAAATACTCCTTAAATAATGCATGTGTTTCCCACGGAGCTTCTATAAATATGTAGCACACAATTGTAGACAGCATTACTCCATATATTCCACAAATCTGTACAAGTGAAAAATTTAGGATTAAATTTGTAATCACAGAAACATAAGGTTTTACTTTGTCAGCCCACCACATTCCACAAGCATTTTTGTATGTTAATACCGTTCTGCGAATCTGCCATGAATAAAAATAAATAACAAACAATATGACAATATCAAATGTAAAAAGCAGATTTTTTCCAGCCCATAGTTCCATGAAGTCTTGATATATACAAATCATGGTAATACACATCCAGCCGACAATCCAACTATTAATGTACTGCAGGTCATAAAAATCCGATAAATTTTTTTCTTTCGATTCCTTTATAAGGCTATTTCCTATACTTGCTGTTAAGGCATTGAACGTTACCTGCATGACTCCTGACAAAGCAGAAACAACATAATAGTAGTTTCCATATTGCGCAACTACTTTCAAACCCAAAAATGCAGAAACAACAATATTATCCAAAGAACAGTTTACCGTACCGCTTAGCTGATGACCGATTAAAGCACCTACCCTTTTAAATATATCCTGTTTTACTCCTTGTGAGACTTCACCCGCACAACGTATCGCTGGATATTGCTTATCCACAATATGAGACCTCACTATGTTGATTACAATCGTTGCAACCGGAAGCCATACGATATATAGATAATAGTTTCTAAAAACGATCAACGTAATAATTTGAAGAATATACATTCCTGTATTAATCAACGTTGTCAAATTGCTTTCAATGTCACTTCTTTGAAATGCGTTAAGAATAGATGTTTTATACGCAAATAAGAAATAACTAAGTACTGTATTGGAAAGATATACCAGATACAATGCATACAAATTAATGTCGTAAGGGTAGGTTCCATCAATCAGCCTTGGAATCAGCGGAATCAATGTAACACCCACAAGAAGTATCACCGTACCGATAATGTAATAAAATTTTCGATACAATTTTAATAATGCATTAATTTCAACATCATTGCCTTCTGCAACCGGCTTATACATACTAAACACTATAGCTGAGCCTATTCCAAGTTCGCTCAAACTTAAAATCTGCAAAACTGATGTAAATAAGCTACTCAATCCTGCATATTCTGTACCCAAATAATACAAAATAATTGTTCGTATAACAAATGGAAATATTATTGCTGTTGCTTTATTTATCAGTGCTCCAAAAACATTTCTTATGGAATTTTTCAATCGTCCTTCGTTCATATTTGAAATTCCTCTTCATCATTATTCTCCCACTCGCTTTTGGACGATGCTAAGCCAAGTATGGCGAACATAAACACACCCATCATCGACTTGGCTGATGCACTGCCGATCATTACAACAGCAATTGTGATAACCGTAGCAATCGTTGTTGCCCGTTCTCTTTTATTAAAATCTCTAGAGTTAAACAGATTTAAGAGACACAGTAAAATAAGCAAATAGAGTCCAAATCCAATCCACCCAAACTGCCCAATAATGCTTGCATAAAAATTATCATTGAGAAACTTGCCACCACGTCCTAGTGCCCACAAATGCTCCCAGCCATATTTTATATACAAAGGTGAGTAATATCTAGCCGCCATCTCGGAGCCGTATGTAGCAAAACCGGATCCAAAAGGAAAATAAGTATTTGCTGTTATTGCCCCATACTTCAACATCGTCATTCTTACCGACTCTGAAAGAATGTAGGTCGAAATGTCAGCCGAAGTAAATATTACGACTCCCAATGCAAGAAACAGTAAATATCTTTTTTTAAAGAGCTTATCCTCATTTAACATCCAGAATAAGTAAAGTGCAGCAAAGACCCAACATAAAACCAAAGATGAACAGGTTAACAGCATAGGTATTATGGCTAGAATTAGATATCTTCTAAATTTCTTTTCAGATATACCTGAGAATGCCAATATGACAACGGCACCAAATAGTAGCCAACCTGTTTGTATAGCATTATTCCAAAAAAAGAGAAAACTTTTTATATTTCCAAACTCAATTTTTCCTGTTACACCAATATCAACAACTTGGCCAATCAATGACATAAGAAAACATGTTACAATTATAAACTTTGCATATTTTATAAGTACATAGTTTATTCTTTTTCCGTAATATCTATTTGATGCTATATACCTAAATGCGATAAAACACGCATACATTTTCCAAAGCCACAAAATATCAACAGCAACAGCCATTGCATTATTTGTTAACTTGCTCAAAAAATTGGAAATCAACCCTATGCATGTCACAGCACATAGTATCAAAAAAATTTTACGATCTTCTTTTTCCAGCCCTTTTCTTATAAGAAGAACTATCACATAGAACAACGATATTAGACCAATTACTTCATCATAGTAACCAGTCCATCCTCCAATCAGATTAAAAATAGGGAAAAGAACAATTGCGTATGCAAAAATATCACATTTATAAATAATCATATTCTAACCCCCTCTTATCTTTGAACTCTTCCATTCCCTCCATTCTTTATCAGGTTCTCTACATCAGATACAGTCACTCTGTTAAAGTCCCCTTCAATCGAATGTTTCAGGCAACTCGCGGCAACTGCAAATTCAATGGCATCCTTATCATCTTTACCTGTAATCAAGCTGTAAATCATTGCTCCAGTAAAGCTATCGCCACCACCCACTCGATCTACAATATCAATATCATAATGAGAGGAATAATTTGCCACACCACTTGCATCATATATCATTCCGCTCCATCCATTGCGGCTTGCATTGATGCTCTCTCGCAATGTAATAGCTACTTTCTTGCAACCGAATCGTTCGCAAATTTCCCTCGCTACATACTCATAGCCACTCTTATTCAGCTTTCCAGATTCGACATTGTTATTTGGTGCTTTAATCCCAAGAACCTTGTCCGCATCTTCTTCATTTGCAATGCAAACATCAACATACTGAACAAGGTTACTCATCACTTTCTGAGCTTTTTCGGAACTCCAAAGATTTTTTCTGAAGTTCAGATCACAGGAAATCGTGATGCCCTTTTCTTTTGCTTTTTTGCAGGCTTGCTCACAGATTTGAACCATATTGTTGGACAAAGCCGGATTGATCCCTGTCCAGTGGAACCAGCTCACGCCATCAAACAACGCATCCCAATCAAAGTCTGCTGGCTCAGCCAAAGCAATTGATGAAAATGCTCGATCATAGATCACCTTAGATGGGCGCTGCGAAGCACCCTTTTCAAGATAATAAAGTCCCATTCTACCATTCTTAAAAAAGGTCTTGCTCGTGTCAACACCAAAATACCTCAGGGCATTCAATGATGCACGTCCGACATCATTATCGGGAACAACAGTTAAAAACTCTGACGGTACACCAAAGTTGGCCAGCGACACTGCAACATTTGCTTCTCCGCCACAAAAAGTAGCATCCAAACTATCTTTTTGAAATAATTTTGTATATCCAGGCGATGCTAATCTTAAAAGAATCTCGCCAAAAGAAAGCACTTTCATCCTATACTGTCTCCTCAAATCTTCACATAATGTGGTTTGGTTAAAAAGTTCAGTTCTACAAGTGCTCTATACTTTTTCAGCATCTCTGTCATTCCTTGGTTCATTGCATCAAGGACAGCCGTTCTCGTAACGAACGCCATTGTAGATTCCCCATAGTTTTCTTTTTCATCGTGAGAATATCCATCAAACCCAGCCAAATAAATCTTTTTCACACCCATCTGTGCAAAGAACTTAATTGCCATCAGACCTGCATTATCTTTCACTGCGTCAATGTCACACAGAAGATCTCGATATTTTGTCTGGAGATAAACATTATCTGCCGGAATATTTGATGTAACAATGCACTTTCCTCTGTTTGATACATCCAATTCTCTAAAGCGCCTCAAATTGCTCAGAAAAATATAGTCTGTGTCCACAAGAGGATAGTTATAGTTAACACTTACCGTCACGACATCTTCATTTAGAAAAGATGTAATCTCATCCTTTTCCTCTATCGAACTTTTTCCTGGAGCAATTAACAAAACTGTTTTCCCATTTAAGTTCTCAATTAATTCAGCCTTATGTTCTTCCTGTGACTTTCCCGTTGCCATATATCTCAGATAAAGTTCTTCAATATAGTCTTTATCGTAGGATACTTTCTTATCCTCATCCATCATGTCAAAAATTTCATTCATATTTTCAACAGTTAGAGTCTTTTTATCGTCCAAATATCCTGCATAATTCGGATGTGCATTGTGTGCCGCAGACAAATAATTCGGTAACGAATAGCCCCAGTAGTTACGCTGATAGAATTCATTCAAAATTTCATCGATAATAGATAGCAACGGTTTGATATCATAATTGCCGTCAGCATTATCATTCAGGTACTGGACGAACAGCTCTGTGTTCAAATTTCCAGCACCACGCCCCATCCCATAGACAGAAGCGTCAATAATCAGCTCTCTATCAGAATGCAGATCGACCAGACTCTGAGCATTCGAGTAAGCTAACTGCATATTATTGTGCGAATGGAAGCCGATCTTAATATTCTCTTTTAGATTATGCTCAACCAAATAGAAGAGTCTGGTTAAATCTTTACGTTTCATCATGCCAAAACTGTCCACGATATAAAACGCATAAGGCTCTAATTCATTCACGCGACGAATCAGATCAAGGAATTCTTCATCCGTATAGCTCAATGAAACCATTGCTTGGACAAAGACCTTATACCCCTTGCTTTTAATAGCTTTGCATTCTTCCAATGCAGCCACGCGATCTTTTTTATGAAAAGCTACACGCAAACCATCTACAGAAGTTCCATCGTACTCTGGCAAGTCTTCGAAACGATACTTACCATAGTCAGTAAGCATCACAAAGGTTTTACCCTCTTTATTTTGTGGAATAATTTTTGCAACCTCATCGAGAGAAGTAAATCTTGTGACATCTTTATCATATTCCACCGTATTCATGAGGAAACCACATTCAATAATATCGATGTCGGCTTCTACAAGTCCGCGAACAATTTTTTTCTCATTATCAAAGCCAAATCTACAATTATTGCAATAACCACCATCTCTAAGTGTGCAGTCCAGTACCTGTATTTTGCTCATATACTTTCTCCATAAAATTGATTTTACTTTTGCTGAAGCTGATAGTTATAGATTGCATCAGCAATCATAAAATCCTCTGCCTCATCGATATCAACACTTTCAATTTCGCCTACCTCAACGATAAATGGTTTATCGCCAATTCGACGATTAAGGTCTGTCATAACATTGCTTCTATAAATATAGAAGCCACTGGTTTCTTCATAAAGTGCTGGTAAGTCCTGTGTGCGTGGAATATTATTCAGCTCATAGTTAAACGGCTTTCCATCTTTCCATAGAAAATCCTGTAACTTTTTTGCCGCAAACGAAGAATCATATTCCCCACTCTTAACTGCTTCCAATCCATTTTCGATGGATTCTTTCTTAATGAACGGAGCTGTCGTATGGGTCATCACATAAATATCTGCCGGTACTTCATTTGCAAAGCAGTGCAGCACTTCATTCATCTTTGTAGTATCCTGATCTAAACTGGTCGAACGCTGAAGATACTTTACTCCTTCCGGGATAAATTCCTGAATATCTGGATTACTGCAGTAAACATATACCTCATCTATACCCTCAACTGTCAAAAGAGTAGACAAGATATAATGGCAAAGCGGTTTTCCGTTGGTAAAGCTCTTAGTATTTTTCTGCGGCAAACGACGATTATTAAGCTTCATAGGAACAATTGCTATTGTTTTCATTTTAATCTCTCTCCTTTAAAACATCTTCCAATTTCATTCTTTTAAATGTTTCTAACATGCCACCACGGGTACAGTTTACGATTTTGATTCCGTGCGCATCCGCATATTCTTTTGCAGCCTGATATCCAACACGCATTCTGATTGGATTCGATGCAGCATTCTTATCAACAAATCCGCTCTCTACAAAGTGGTTTTTCTCTCCCTTTGGATAGTTACAGTCTGCACCGAGAAGGTAGATTTCTTTAAATCCCATATAAATAGCAATTTCAATCAACGAATATGTAATAGAATATCCGTCATACACAACGTTACATGCGTCGTCGGAAAATTTAGCAAAATATTTTCCGATATCACGTTCTGCTTCATGGTAATAATTATCGTATGGAAATTGTACAAAATTTGATGGAATTTCAAATTGTTCTGCCAAATTACTTCCTACGAACACATTTGTGGCATTTTTGTACTCTTTTTTGATAACACTTTCCAGTTTCTCATACACTAAGGAATCCTGTATACCATAAAATGTAGGTCTCCAACTAATACTGTCGTACATTTTAACAATAGAATTCATTCCAAACGTTATTTCATTAGAAATAAGTTTCAAATCATCCACTGTCAAACTAGGTCCAGTTGCAACAATGAAGCACCTCTTCCCTTCATATTTGTTCTTCACTTTTCTTATCTGATCAATATTTTTTCTTTTTGTCAAAAAGCATTTCTCTTCCCTTGAAAACTTCATCTTCTTTATAAGAAAAGAACAATACTGCAGCACTCTATTTTTCTCTCTTGCACTAATTAGTACATTTTTTATCTTCATACTTTATCCATTCACCTTTTTCTTGGCTGTACTGTCGAACTACTTTTGCTGGACTCCCCACCGCAATGGAATAGGCTGGAATGTCTTTTGTCACAACCGAATTAGCACCAATGACACAATGCTCTCCAATATGAACATCACCAATAATTGCAACATGAGTTCCAATCCAACTGCCTTCTCCGATTTTGAGTTCTGTATGCCCGTTTTTATGTTCTTCATGCTCTTTCTGATACATTATTGGTATATTTATATCATCAAAAGTATGCGTGTGTGAACATACAAAGTTATCTGGTCCAAACAATACTGAATCTTCAATTACTATGTTTCCGGCAATGCGATTTCTTGTTCCTATATCACAATTATCACCAATCTGAAACCTCTCTCCAGCAAACAAATCACACTCCGGTCTTATCGATACATTCTTCCCTAATTTAATTTTTTTGCCGCTGGTGAAGTGCACATTTCTTCCAATATATACCCCCCCGGACAAGTAATGCCATTTATCACACATCTAATTCTTCCCAAAAGAGTTTTTACACATCTTTTTATCTTAACAGCCATAGTTTTTCTTCGTTACCTCCTAAAGCACGTAATAAGCTTCATTGTATTTCACAAAATCTTGAAATGTGTCACTTATTCTCCATCTGCTGTGCGATATCGGCATCTACGATTTCCTCGCCGGTCTTATGCTTCAGCTGCTCCTTGGAGGCTTCACTCAGACCGTTGTTGATCACACAGTTCATATCGCAGGTGCTGCACTTGTCCAGATCTTCCTTGGTGACCTTGCCATCGCGGTAGTCGCGGCAGATCTTCAGCTCGTACATGCTGTACGGATGCTTAGTGAACAGAGCCTTGAACTTATGTACCAGAACCCAAGTAGCAGGCTTCCAGATGTACTTGTGCATAGCCGGAGAAACAGAACCAATCATCCAGCAGTCACGGTCGCAGCAGCGAACCTTAGCACGAACCTTCTCGGCCTCCGGGCTGTTCCACAGCTCGTCCCAGGTCTGATTGTTCAGGTTGCCCATGACTTCCTTATCCTTGGTACCATTGCAAGGCATAACATCGCCATACGGGTCGATGAAGAAGGTATCAAAGCTCATGTCGCAAGGCAACAGACGCTTCTGGCCATAGATGTAGTTGATCAGACCGTGGTTAAAGTATGCACGGAACCACTTCTTCGGGCTATTGCTGCGGAGCAGTTCATTGACCAGATTCTCGAAGTTCTTAGCAACCATCGGACGGTCATGGATGATGTTCTTGGCCTCAACGAAGTAGAAGCTGTTGTGCAGAGAAGCAGTTGCAAACTCCATACCCATCTCGTCAGAGATCTTGTACAGAGGCACCAGGTCGGGAGCATTCTTGTCCTGAACGGTCATACCGAAACCGACATCCTTCATGCCCATCTCACGCAGTTTCTTCAGCGTGCCATAACCACGCTGGTAGCCATTCTGCAAACCACGGATCTCGTTGTTGGTCTGCTCCAGACCTTCGATAGATATGCGGATACCGATCTGCGGGAACTCTTTGCACAGGTCAACGATACGGTCGGTAAAGAAACCGTTCGTCGAAATAACGATACGGTCAGACTTCTTGTACAGTTCACGCACGATATCTTTCAGGTCGGTGCGGATGAACGGCTCGCCGCCGGTAATGTTGGTGAAATACATCTTTGGCAGCTTCTTGATGGTCTCAATGCTGATTTCCTCCTCCGGCTTGGAAGGTGCCTTATAACGGTTGCACATAGAACAACGAGCGTTGCAGCGATAAGTGACGATGACCGTACCATTTAACTTCTTTTCTTCAGACATGATTAACTCTCCTAACTCTCTCTTTTAAGAATGTTTCGATTTTATTTAAGAACCACTTGGCACATACCGAGAACACAACCGACCCACAGATGACTGCAACAGCTGTGAAGATATATGCCAGCAGACCATTTTTCTAATATAAGGATTACCGGCGTTCCGTAAGCATCCCCCACAGTGTCTTTGCATATTTTTCCTCTGAACATTCACTCTCAAGGAAACTCTTGTACTTTGCTGCACAAACATTAGCTTCTTCTCTATGCTGTAAGTAGTACTGAATTTTATTTTTCCAGTCTTCTATATCCTTACCACATAAAGCACCTCTGCCATCGGCGAAATACTCCTGTGTAGTTACCGTATCCGACGTAATTGCCATCTTCCCATTGGCGGCTGTCTGGTAAAAAGCAATCAATCCAGCCGGTGCCTCCGTATCCAACGGCGTAACTACCAGCTGTGACTGACACATAAACTCAAGGAATTCCTGTTCAGGAATATCCGACTTCACCACCATATTTTTGCCGAAGTTCTCTTTGTACTCTTCAAACTTATCCTTCGGCATAACACAGTTGAATGTAACTTCCGGCATCGTCTGTGCAATTCTAATCAGAAACTCCCAGTCGCGACCGTTCCGTCCGCCGCAGAATACACTATTCGGCACTACTTCGCCTTCATATTCGATACTGTAACCACCATGATAGGTATCGTGCAGCAGTGTGTATCTCTTATGGATTCCGAGCATTTCGTTCAAGTGTTCACCGTACTTCTTAGAGGTCACAGTCGCTTGAACCTTTTTTGATTTCAGAACTGGCTTGTATAAGAGCTTCGCCACTTTGTTCTTAGTAGATGCTTTATCTTTGAGTAATATATTCAGTGCAATAATTTTTCTATTTTTGAACTGTACCTTACACAGCCACCAGCACAGAACAGCCATGAAATCATACCAGCAGATGATAGTGTCACCATCGGCCGACTGCTTGATTATATCCTTGCAGGCTGCCAGCATTTCTTTAGTGGAATTACATTTCTGGTGAGGATAAACCTGCCGAATCTTGGCTGTTTCATAGCTGTTCAGAAATGTCATATTCTGTTTATCTGCCGGGTTATCAAACAGCATATAAACCATCGGCCTGTCCCCCTCCCTTACTGATACACCTTCATAATTTTCTCGTAATACTCATCGATAGTATCGAAGCTGATGTCCTTACAGTTCGCACTGTACTTCGCGCACAGCTTCTTATCAGCCCAGAGCTTCTCGATCTTCTTCTTCAGATCTTCGGCATTGCCGCTCTCAAACAGCTCGCCGGTCTTGCCGACTTGAATCAGTTCAGGGATGCCACCAATGTTCGCTCCCAGCACCGGTGTGCCATACATCTGGGATTCCATTACGGAGAACGGGCAGTTCTCATACCACTCAGACGGATAGATGGAGAACCGTGCCTCACGGATGAGCTTTTCCAGTGCCTCGCCTTTCTGGAAGCCAACGTTCTTGATGTTCTTAATACCATTTACCGTCTCTTCCAGCGGGCCAGTGCCGGCGAAGATGAACTGTACATCCGGCAGCTCCTTACAGACCCTAATGAGTGTGCCGATGCCCTTTTCTTCAGAGAAGCGGCCAAAGTAGAGGACGTAATCCTTCTTCTCCGTTTCTTTCCACTCCACCTTGTCGATGAAGTTGTGCATCGCCACGGTCTTGGTCGCAAACAGTGGGTTGCTGTCCATCTTGCTCTTCATGAACTCCGAGCAGCAGATCATGGTGTCAATGTACTTGTAGGTGCCCTTCCACTTCCAGAACTCAGCCTCCATCATGCCGATGGCTGACTTCGCCGTGGAGCCGTGGATGCACTTGCCTTTCATGCAGTTAACGAAATGGCCGCCCAGGCACTTCTCACAGTTCTGGTGAGTGTTCGGATTGTTCAGCATGTGGTTCGGGCAGACCAACTGGTAGTCATGTGCCGTGAAGATGATCTTGCAATCTCTTCCGGTCTCCTTGCGCCACTTCACGATTTCCAGAATGATGGAAGGTGTCAGCTGGTAGTTGAAGTTGTTCAGGTGACAGACATCCGGCTTGAAGTCGTCCAGAACTTTTCTCAGCTGCACCCGCGCTTCCTTGCTGTAGATAGTTTTGATCGGGTAGGTCAGCTTGCTCAGTTTGCTGCCACCGTGGAAGTCCATATCAGATGTATAAGCATTGACACGGTTGCCCACGCAGCGGCCTTCATGCTCCATACCGAAGTACTGAACCTCGTGTCCATGCTGCTCCAGTGCCTCACCCAATTTGAATATGTACGTCTCGCTGCCGCCATTGGGATATAAAAATTTATTTATCATCAAACTTCTCATCATGTTCTCCTGTATAGCTTTATCGTTTCTTCTGCAACATCATCCCAGTTGTATTTCCCACAGATAAAGTCTGCTGCCTGTTCTTTATACTTCTTGATCTTTTCAGGATGATCGCAGGCATCTTGCAGCTTTTCCCTGAGAGCATTCACATCGGATTTCCTGAAGGTTAGTGCCTTATCTTCCACTACTTCTGCACATTCCGGAATATCGGAAACCAGACAGCAATTCCCATAGCTCATTGCTTCCAGCAGGCTCAGGGGCATGCCTTCCAGATCTGAAGGCAATGTGTAAATGTAGGCATTACTATATAATTCTTCCAGCATCTGCCCCTGCACAAATCCGGTAAAAAGGATTCTTCCATCTTCTTTGGCCAGATCTTCCATCTCCTTCATGAAAGAATCCGTATCACTGGAGCCACCGGCAATCACCAGTTTTTTATCTGTGTGAACATGCTTGAATGCTTCGATCAGATATCGGATCCCTTTTTCCGGTACCAGGCGACCCAGGAATAAGATGTAAGAATCCTTTGTCAGTCCATATTTGGCTGTAATATGCTCCGCTGCTTTCAGTTCCGGAGGATTCACACCGTTAGGTATGAATCGAGTGGTTCTGCCATATGTATCACTGAAATAATCCTGAACACTTTTGCTTAGGACAATTATTTCATCTGCATATTTTACCGCATTTCTTTCACCCTGCCGGATGAATCTGGATCCAAAACCAGACTTCCATTTCTCACGCTGCCAGTCGATCCCGTGAATGGTGACTATGACTCTTTTGCCAAACAACTTGGGAAGCCATGCGAAAAAGGCCGGTCCCTCAGCATGAATATGAACCACATCATATTTTCCCAGTGCACAAAAGAGAGCTGCGAAGAAGGAAGAACTTACGGCCGCAAGCCCTTTCTGTTCGATCGTGGGAACATATTTCTGGCAGATCCCCTGATATTCCATTTGATCCGTATTGTCATATTCTGCCCCACTGACGTGATGCCCTGACCTGTTGTAGCATGTTACCTGACATCCCATGTGGGCCATCCGGGTACATAACTCTTTTACCACGATCTCGATACCGCCCTCTCTGGACCACCGTTTGTGGCCAAATACAGCCAACCTTAAGTTCTTTTCCATCGCTTTTCTCCATAATACAGTCCATTTAAAATGACTGAAGCTTAGACAGCTCCCTTTTTATTAAAAACCACTAACAATGTTTCAAGTAAGATCTTGATATCCATTCCAAAGTTCCAGTTCTCAATATATTCTTTATCAAGCCTTACAACCTCTTCAAAATCGGTAATCGTGCTGCGTCCTTTCACCTGCCACATGCCGGTTATCCCTGGCTTAATGGCCAGTCTTGCACGTTGGTGAAGCTCATATAGGTTTGTCTCGGAAATAAGTGGCGGACGTGTCCCCACAATAGACATATCTCCTTTTAATACATTGAAAAACTGTGGAAACTCATCAATACTTGTTTTCCGGATAAATTCTCCGATGCCTGTCTTATGAGTTCCATCGGGCAAGATCTTATTTCCAATGACCCGTGGATCGAAATCCAGTTTAAACATCTTTCCATCACCCAGTTTATTATCTTTCATCAGTTCCGCTTTACGTTCTTCCGCATCCATGTACATACTGCGGAATTTGTACATCTTGAAACGTTTTCCATTCTTTCCTACACGCTCCTGGGCAAAGAAAATGGGGCCGGGGGATGCTATATAGATGGCAGGTGCAAGGAATATAAATAAGATCCCTGTAACCAGACATCCAACCAAGCCACCTACAATATCCATCAGACGTTTCAGCATAAGCTCCTGGGTAGATGCATAATTAATACTGGTGGTTAAGACTGTATAATCTCCGATCTTTTCCACGAACTGTTTCTTGCCTGGTACGCTCTGTACCTTTACCAGGTTCAGATGTACAGTCACACCTGTTTCTGTGAATTGCCGGATCAGTTCTTTGGGATAAGGCACCGTGCCGGAGGTTGCAATCAGTACTTCATCGATCCATTGCTTACATACAAATTCGGCAGCATTCGCCATGTCCGTAACCACTTCCACACCGCCTATATGTTGACCTGTCATCTCCTTATCAATGACAGCGATACCGGCGATCTTATATCTGCCATAATTATGTGTTATCATGTTCTCTACTACTGTATTAGCCACATCTTCAGAAACCACCAGCAATAAAGAGCAATCCCCATCCTCTTTCATTTTTTTACGTAGATGGCGTTTCCAGAGCACTCTTATCAGGTACGTAAGCAATATGTATATTATGATAGTCAGCACTAACGCAAGTCTGGAATAAGAATGGCTCCGCTGTAACATGAACAGATATACTAAAGAAAGTGCCCCGATCGTCACCCCTTGGCGCACCGTTAAAACAAATCCCCTGTAAAAATCTTGTTTCAGAACATTTTTCATTGTATTTGCTTCAAACATTACCAGCAGATCTGCCATTTCGATAAATACTGCCATATTTCTGTAATTAAAATTTGTATATGGATTGATCCCATATCCACTAAACGCATACGCCAATATAAATGCTATCTGCAAACAGATCAAATCTAAAATAATAAAGTCCAGATGCTTTATCCATCCTTCAGAATCTTTTCTATACATGTATTTTTCTTTTTCCTTCTATTTTTCAAAACGTATATTGGTGGTAACATAATGGTCTGAGATTACCTCTGTAATTCTGAGGGTACTGCTATAATAAGCCAGCGTTCCCCTGCGTGGTTGGGGAACTTGCTAAAGCTTTTTTGCCAAATAGCCGGCTTATTTTACAGTAACTCTAATAGATTTCTTTACTGTCCTGTAATTCTTTGCTCTAACAGTAACTGTTATACGATAAACACCTTTTCTGGTGCCCTTAGCCACAGTGATCTTGCCATATTTGTTGACTTTGATCCTGGAGCTGTTGGTTTTGTAGGTAACCCTTCCGGTCTTCTTAGTAACTTTAACCACCTGGCTTGTAGCTTTATTTCTGTTGTACCTTACTGTAATATTCGACTTGGATACAGATACTTTCTGTTTCCTCAGTTTGATCTTGTAAGTAAGCTTTTGAACGTATCCGGCATATTTTCCTTTACCTTTTATAGTAACGGTATAGGTACCGGCATTTTTCACTTTCTTTGCTTGTACAGTGTAGTACTTCTTATTAAGCGTTTTGCCATTAAGGTCTTTTACAACTACAGATGGTTTATGAGTCTTGCCATCATATACCACTGCAGACTGCTTCAGAGAAGCCTTAAAGGATTGTTTTGTCGGTGATTCTTTTGCGGATACCGATACTGATACACAAAGAACCATCAGTAAAGAAGCAAAAATAAGGGCGATTCTTTTAGAAAGTTTCATGTTTCTCACTCCTTTTGTTGCATGTATCAATAAACAGAAGCTTCCACGCACCTTCCATTTATCCAAGATTCAGTGACGTCTGTGCGCCATTCCGGTACAGCTTTGTGCTTCCGGATCCATATGATATATCATCGGATGCACGCTTATCTTCCTGCGTTGCAAAGCTTATTTGCCTGCATCCGGTTTTTCTTCTTTTCCATAGCCATAACCATATCCATATTTCTTTCCATATTTCCCATAATACTTGCTGTAATATTTGCCATAGGCACGGCTATGTACTTCTGCACGATTCAGTACGGTTCCAAGCAGTTTACAACTGACTTGCTCCAATTCAAATAAGGATTGCTTGATCATACCCTTTGGGGTAACTCCGGCACGTATGACTAGTACTGCTCCATCACACATGGAAGCAATCAGTGCACTGTCAGATACACTGCCAAGAGGTGGTGTATCAATTATGACAAAACGGTAATTCTCTGCCAGGGTATTCAGAAGATCCCGGAAACGACTGTCCTCCAGTAAGGCAGACGGGCTTTCCAGAAGCTGTGTGCACGGCACCAGATATCCATTGGCTACGTTGGTCTGATAGACTACTTCATCGTATTCTGCCATGCCGGATAAGTAATGATTCAGGCCTCGCACATCCTCCTTGTATTCGATCTGGAGGCGCTTCCTCATCACGGATTTACGCAGGTCAGCGTCTACCAGCACAGTAGGAAACCCGGCCTCAGCCAGCATCTTCCACAGGTAGGAAGATACCGTGCTTTTGCCCTCATTTGGCAGACAGCTTGTCAACAGGATCTTTCGTGTATTCTTGCCACAGAATTTAATATTGATACGCAAACGGTTCATTGCCTCTTCTACTGCATATGGCAATTCAGGAAGGGTGATCGTCAGCTGCTTCATCTTCTATGTCCTCTCTTTCCGGAATGTACCTCTTCTTCAAAATCAACCACCTGCTCGCTGTCCGGAATCGTGGTAAGCGGTACCAGGCCAAAATATTTCTCCATGTCTTCTGCAGTATGTATGGTATCATCCATAAGATACTGTGCCGCCAGAATCCCAGCCATAATAAAAAGCCCCAGAAGCGCACCGATCATTGTATACTTTTTGTAACTTGGGCCTGCCTTATAATCTGCCAGCTTGGCATGCTGGGCTATATTTGGTGCCAGTGTGCTCATAGTCTCCGGAAGATAGGATACTGCCACTTCTGCCATTGCTTCTGCCAGATCCATGGAAAGCTGCGGGTCTGTAGTGGTTGCTGTGATCTGAAGAATACGTGTATCAGCCGGATTGCTTAAGGAATACAGTCCTTTCAGATCATCCGGTGTCATATCCAGGTGCAGCTTATCAATAACCAGATTCAATACCGGATAGCTAAGCATCAGTTCTTCATAATCTGCAGTAAGGGATGTACCCAGATTCAGGTCACTTAGATTAACCACTGAGTCATCGGATGCAGATACTACGTATAATTTTGATGTGGAATCGTAGGTAGGTTCAATGAAGAAAAAAGCATATGCATTCAGCAGCACCGCACCTGCCAGCAGGCAGAGAAGCAGGTAATACCACTTATCCAGCAGCTTGTTTGCCAGATCCAGAAGATTGATCTCCATCTCCTCGTTTGTTTGATTCTGATTCATTTTCCTTTCTCCTTGTACTGTTTTCTTATTGATAGTTATTCAATGCATATTGGAAAGCATCTTTTGTCCTGTTTCTTACAAGAATCTATTTCTGCTTCTCATAGAATAAGGTCAGTATCACCTGTTCCAGACTGTTTTCATCCGGTACAAAGGTCTGCCAGTCGCTGTCATCCACGCCATATTTCCCATCAATGGACAGCCTTCCAACCTCCCTGCCATCTGTCAAAAGAAGCGACAGGCGACTGAACTTTTTGGCGTTGATATTCGTAGTCATATAATCTTCCAGCACATGATACATCTGAAGTGGGAAGGTATTGTCTTCCTTGCACTTCTGCCGGAATGCTGTCTTGAAGCCATCCTCATACTGTGTCTGACGCGCCATACGGTTCTGATTGGTATCATCATCCTTCATCGTCATCCTGCCACGAATAAAATGCTCTGCCTGAGATCCAGTCAAAGTAACGGTTTCTCCTTTTTTCAAGCTGTCATCCACACCGGTGAAATCATCCTGGATAGTAACAGTAACACCGCCTACCAGATCGTTCACTGTCTGGATCGCTCCCATATTTACCATGGCATAATAGTCGATCCTGGCTCCACTCAGAAGAGTGGACACTGCCTGAACTGTATTCTCTGCCCTGGTAATATGATCCAGGCTCATGGCGTGTGCCAGTGAAATCTGCATATCATCTGTACTGATGTAGCTCCCATCATCCTCCAGACTCTGAACTGGTGTGATCGTATTTCGATCTATCGTTACCATCTGGCACTGATCGGTACTTCGATCCCGTACCAACAGGATCAGTACATCACACTGACCGCTGCCATCATATTCACTGATCTGTTCCACTTTTCCCGGATCATCGATACCGGCAAAAAGATAGGTCTCCAGATTTCCTCTTGGCACATACGCAGTACCCTGATAGAGGATCTTATTATCCTCATTCTTCTGAACGGTATTCTTCAGGGACTGCCTGTCTGCCATGCCAAGGATGCAGGATATGATAGCGAATCCTGCTGCAAGTATAGCAATAAATATCCCAATCTTCGCATATATACGCTTGATTTCTGATTTTTTTCTGTATCTGGTCATACTGTTCCTTTTCTAAACTTCTTCAGGCAGATCACTTCATCATCTCTTTCAGCATAGCGGGACCGCCTGCCGGATGGGTGGCTTCACAATACATAAGTGCTGCCAAAATGATAAATAATATCACGCTGAATGTGATACATACTTTTTTAGACATTATTACTCCTCCGTTTTTTTTCTGAATATCCTGCTGCTTTCGTGGGCACCGTCTGCCCATTGTCAAACAATAATT
This sequence comes from Blautia sp. 1033sp1_1033st1_G9_1033SCRN_220408, assembly GCF_040929965.1. Taxonomy (NCBI): domain Bacteria; kingdom Bacillati; phylum Bacillota; class Clostridia; order Lachnospirales; family Lachnospiraceae; genus Blautia; species Blautia sp. 1033sp1_1033st1_G9_1033SCRN_220408. Next base: position 103,555 of record NZ_JBFKZO010000008.1, read on the forward strand.
CATATCCCTGCCGGTCAATCTTCTCCAGAAGCTGTATGCCCTTTTTCTTTTGGATCATATCTCTGCCAGCCTTTAAATTCGGTACCCGGTGATGGGCTCCATGGCAGTCGCTGCCAAGAACATGGGCAGTGCCCTCTTCCAGCATTTTCAGGAAGAAATGTCGATATCTCCAGTTTGTCAGGCATTCTGCATTAAGCTGTACGTACACCGGAAGTTCCAGTAACTGGCAGATGTACTTCTTGTTGCCTGGCATCCGGATGAAACGGTCAAGATGTGCGATCATGATCCGTAAATGACGATTCTGGATTAGGCCGGAAACTTCTTCAATAATGTGTTCATTCCATGGGACAAAGGGCATCTCAAGCAGCAGAAGATCTGTGCCTTCTATGGTGAGTCTGCAGATCTCTTCTGATCTGCTGATACCATTAAAGAATGCCACTTCACTGCCGGTCAGAATCTGTGGATAGTCTGTCCATCCACGCTCTGCTGTGGCTTTGCAAAGAGCATCATAGGCCTGTTGTCTAAGTTGAAGAAAAGTGTCAATCCTGTCCTGTGTGGCACAAAAGTGCGGTGTTGCTATCATAATGTCTGTCTGTTGTGCCCTGATCTGCTCCAGCATTGCCATGGATGTATCCAGATCCCTGGATCCATCATCGATCCCCGGAAGTATGTGTGAATGAAAGTCAATAATCATATTCTTTTCTCCAAAACCTGATATACAGAGAACTACGCTGCATGATACTGTACAAAACCAGCTAATACCGTATAAAACGGCATGATACAAGTACATCATGTACTAAATCTCGTGTAATATAAATTTCTTCTCAAAATTTGTCAAGAGTGCAAACCTGCTTATCTTGATATATATCAAGAGTTTCATAAAAAAAAGCATATTCCTGTGATTACTCACAAGCTTATCGGCTTTTTTGCTTATATTGTTTGGGATGTGTGGAGCAATGAAGTCAATTGTAAATTTTCTGCGGTGCGATTGACTTCGTTGTATGAAAAGACCGCAGAGGCGATTTTACACCGCTACCGCCTGCCACCGTTTCGACCTGGTATCCGGTCATTATACACCGGGAATTCCAGACCACTAATTCTGATGATGTTCTCATTGTTTTTTATCTGTTTTTTTCTCCAACATTTTTATTGAATTCAGGTAGTCTTCTTCCACCGTGCTGAGTGTTCGTGCTTTATATTTTTTATACTCGTCCGTTGCTTTATCAACAGCCTGTTTGTGCGATATACTTCCGTTTCCCTGTAAAAGCTGTTCCCCGCTCATTGTCAGAATCCGATCCAGATGCTCTGCCCAGTCCCTCATTGTCATAGCCTGTTCCCGTTCTGCCTGACGTTCTGCAAAATCAAGATATCCCGATACCAGCTGTCCCATTGCACGTAATTCTTTTTCAAATAAATAATTCTTTGCAACTACAGCTTCTTTTAATGTTGGTTGATTTCCTTTAAAAGTAGTAAGTCCCATAAATTCTTTTTCTGCATCTGCTCTGTTATAGATTACTTCTGCTGTAGTTTGTCCATGAATTGCGTAGTGAATTTTATTTTGCACTTTTTTGAAAAATGCAATGGATATTTCCGCTTTCGGATCATAATCTATGCTCGTTGCATAAATTTCCAGAACCTGGCGATAAAATACTTTCTCGGATGCACGAATATCACGGATTCTCTCTAGCAATTCCTTGAAATATCCACCGCCACCTAGATTTTTCAAACGATCATCATCAAGTGCAAAACCTTTTCTCATGTATTCTTTTAAAATCCCAGCTGCCCAGATTCTGAACTGTGTTCCTCGTTTTGATTTTACACGATAGCCAACAGAAATAATAACATCAAGATTGTAATAATCTACATTGTAAACTTTTCCATCAGTAGCAGTGTAGGCAAATTTTGCCCACACTGACTCTTTTTCTAACTCTCCCTCTTTAAAAATATTTCTGACATGTTTTCCAATCACACTACGATCTCTCTGAAACAATTCTGCCATCTGATCAATAGACAACCAGACTGTATCACCATCAAAAGTAGTTTCAACTTTCGTCAGACCATCCTCTGTCGTATAAATAATCATATTTGCTTTTTCTTTGTCCATAAATTAATTTTCCTGGTATATTGTAATTGACTCATCTAACGGTCATTTACAAATATACCTTTTCCTTTCTATCAACCTACTATCCGTGGTTGATTACGGTGTTATACATTTGTATTATTAAAATATGTGATGTGGATTTGTATATTATTTCCCTGTGGCTTTGACTACTTTTTGGAGGTTCTTACCACACCTTATTTCTAAATAATGATTAGTTAGATGAGTCTTGAATTCGTATCTTGTACCAGGTTTTACGAAGTAAGTGCTATGGATAACACATTGCATATTTTTACGAAGGGAATGTATTATCATGATTTTAGTCGGAATTGACATTGGTAAAAACCAACACACCTTCTCCATCGTTGACAAGAATACTGGAGAAATACTTTCTAACCCTTCCCTTTTTACTAATAATCAGGAAGGGTTTCTGTGCCTCATCAAAAAGCTAAACAGATATTCCAAATCAGACCTTTTAATCGGTATGGAAGACACCGGGCATTATCACTTTGCCTTACTCAAATATCTTCTTGATATCCGTTATACTGTTGCACTGATCAATCCAACAACTACTGACCTTACCAGAAAACTTCAAGGTGGAATCACCAAAAATGACCCTCTTGATTCTCTTACTATTTGTGATGTGATCGGCTCTAATCAGCGTAAGAAACCATATCGTATTACAAAAGTGAATCGCTTTGACCTTTATGAACAAAAGCAATTGACACGTCATCATCACAACTTGAAAGAGGAATTAAATATTTATAAAAACCGTCTTCAAAAATGTATCGACATCGTATTTCCTGAATCTAATTCCTTATTCCAGTCAAAATATGGTATTGTTTATATGAATGTTTTGAAAGCTTTTGCTTCTGCTGAAAAAATTGCAACTTCTGATATTCGAACCATCCGGAAATACTTTGAGTATGAAGGACGTGGAAAACGGATCACGCTTTCTGCTGAGCAGCTTAAAGCAGCGGCAAAAACTTCTGTCGGCATACCTTCTGTTGCCGAAGAAATACAGATCAGACATCTTGTATGTCAGATTGAAATGATTGAAGAACAGCTTTCTGAAATAGACAAAAAGATAGAAGAGTTCTCCTTACAAAACAACTCTCCTATCCTCTCCATACCAGGAATTTCTCACTTCTCTGGTACTTCTATTTTAGCGGAGTTAGGAGATATTTGCAACTATACAAAAGCGTCTCAAATAATCAAATTCGCTGGTGTTGCTCCATATCACTATGAATCCAGCCAGTTTACTGCCCAACACACTGCAATAACCAAGAAAGGATCCAGATATCTGAGGAAAACTCTATATCAGATTATTTTGCTGGTTATCAACCACAACAAGGTCTTTACTGCGTATTACAACAAAAAGCTAATCGAAGGCAAAGGTTACAGATGTGCCCAGGGTCACTGTATCAGAAAACTTTTAAGAATCATCTATCATCTTTTAAGTACCGGACAGACATTTGATCCCGCTTTACTGATATAACCATACATACCACTTACCTTATAAATTCAGCCTTCTTTGAAAGGTCTATTTGTCGTGCCATAAAATCCATAATTATTCACATATTTTCAAGGTACATACTTTTGCTAACTAAAATTCAATTTTTCTAAAAAACTACTTGATTTTTATATAATTAGCTCCAAAATCAGATACATTATCAACGTGAACGAGTCACTCTAGCGAAATCATCATTCCTCATCTTTACCATCCTTAATACGGTAGTAATCATCCATATCCACACTGAGTTTTACCGTGGCATCTGGTTTTCGTTTGCTCAAGAGGCACACAGTTTCCACATGGCTCGATAGGTCCGGATTGATGTCAGTCATCTGGAACCTGTCCAGACTAATATGGCATGTACCCAAATATCTCCGTTTGTTTGCGGAAACATATCCACAAATTCTGTAGCAGAAAATTCTTGATACATTCTGCTATCCATATCGCAGCCTGAACCTTGCCCTTCCACGGAAAAAGTTCAACTTTTTTATCGTTTCTACTATTATAGTGATTCCAACATAAAAGTCAAATTCGGCGAAGAACTGCCATTGTCTCAACCTTGTCCGTTCTTCCTACAAAAACGGGTCAACGGCTATTTTTCGTTCTAACTGATGATCTGTTTTCCATGCACTCGACCTTATTAAGCCTGAAAATTCGGCATTGAAACGAAGAAACACTCCTGTTATTTCTTCGCATTCTCTTCCAATTCCAGCATGTATTTATCAAAGTCAGACATAAACAATCTGTCCTGAATGACTCGATACTTTTCAAATTCGGTCTCAGCATGAAGCTTTGCAATTTCAGCTGACACTTTCCCTGCATCCTGCAAAATACCATAATCAAACATTTCAATAAAACTATTAAGCCTTTTTTCCCAGTCCTGCATCGTGAGAGGAATATGCCTTAATGTCATATTCTCAGCAAAATCTAAGTATGCAGTAACCATACGATTCAGCTGTTTCATTTCATCCTGACTCAAATAATTCTTGGCAACCGTAACATCGCTCTTCTTAATTTTTCCTTCAGGAGCATCTGCCCAAGTAGTTAATCCCATATGCTCTCTTGTATGGTCAGCTCTTTCTACAATCAGTTCAGCCGCCGTATGGCCATGAACTGCGTAATGCATTTTATTCTGAACTGTTGCGTAGAATCTCCTGGTAGTTGCAGAATTCTTATCGTAATCAATGGCTGTGGCATACAGGTCAGTTATTTTCTGATAGAACTTTCTTTCGCTTGCTCGAATTTCACGAATTCGCTCTAACTGCTCATCAAAATACTTTTCTGTCAAATAAGTTCCGCGTTTCAGGCGCTCGTCATCCATAACCCATCCTTTGATGGTGTAGTCTTTGGCAATCTGGTTTACCCATTTACGGAACTGTACCGCACGCTCAGAATTTACCTTAAATCCTACTGCAATGACCATCTCTAAGGAATAGTGATTTGTGCTGTAGCTTTTTCCGTCGGCAGCAGTTATTCGAAATTTTCGAATAACTGAATTCTCTTGTAACTCACTGTCCTCAAAGATTTTCTTAATATGATAATTTATAGTGTTAGTGCCGACATCGTACAATGTTGCCATCATCTTCTGTGTCAGCCATATATTCTCATCCTCATAGCGCATCTCGATACTATCCTGCTGGTCGCCGACAGAGGCAACATACGTCAGGTATTCTGCAGCACTGGAACGGATGGTTATTTCATCTTTTTTCTTTTTCAAATAAGAGGCCTCCTTTAATGTTCCCAAATCATTATTCTGCCTGTGCATCATAGGATTGCTTCACAATTTCCATGATTTGATCTAATTCATCCTGATGCTCCATAAACAATTCTACATCACCATTTCCCCAGCGTCCTAAACCTGTAATATCCTTGCAGATACCGTTAGGATCATTAATCTCTGAAAACTTCATATTAATCGAAATACGCAATCTTTGTTTCTGGAAGACAATATCAACAAAATTAGTATCCAGCTTATAAGCAACATACAATTTTTTATATTCCTTCTTCACCGCTGGAGATAAGTTCATAATACGCTTATCCAAAGACTCAAACAGCATTCTTGTAAAAGCATTAACATCATATGATTCTAAGGAATACTTCTGCACTGTTTTTTCTTCTGCTTGATATGGTGCTAGTTCTGCATCTGTTAAAGTTGGATATGGCCAAATAGCTTCTGCTTTCTTTGCTAATTCATTTGCTCTCTCTTGGATGTTTTTCTCATTCCATTCATTCTGCAAAACCACATATTTATTAAGCCTAAGTGCACTTTCCTTAAATCCACCCGGCATATCCATCTTATCCAAGAAAGGCCTGTCACTCATCTCGGAATTATATGCAGTCAAAGTAAGATTGCCAATTGTATGTAAATATTTTTTCTGGACCTCCTGCCACTCAGGGCCAAGATCAGTTTGCCACTCCAAAGAAAGGTTTTTGTTTTGCGGCATAATATGCTCAATGGTGTAATTTTCTATAGTAATTGGAGCCTTGTTTTCAAAGTTTTCCAATCGACTTAGGATATAATTTCTAGCACGCATATTATAAATATCACGATTTACGAATGCACCTTCAAACTTATCGTTATCTGGAAATTCTTTATAAGTATCCTGCATTACAAAGAATGCCTTAACAGAATTCAGGTAATCATCTGGTTTAATATAATTCTTCAACGTTGCAAAGGTCTTGTTCATCGAATTAGTCGGAATTTCGCAAATTGCACGTCTCAGGACATAGCTAATACAAAGCTTCAGAATTTTCTTCAATTCATCTGATGTTATCAGTTCTTCAGTACAGTCATGATGAATTTTCAGTAAGAACGGATAAGATACTTCCATTCTCAAATCAATAATATCTTCATATAACTTCTTTAAATCCGTGTCAGAATTTCGCTTAAATACGATGTTAGTGTAATATTTTGCGTAGTCCAGCAAATCTTGACACAGTTCTCTAATACTTCCAAATTCGCAGTTCAAGTGATACAACTTGAACTCTTCATATACACGTCCTTGCTTTGGAATACGAGAAAGCTTCATGGTTAAGTAATGGCGGAAAAAAGCATCCATTACAGATCCTTGCGTTTCATAAATAAACAGTTGTTCCATAGGCCGCCAGAGATGCTCATATACATAGGTTTGCTCTGATGGCTCTAATCCCATCAAAACATAGTTACGAATCAAATCAGATTCTGAAAGTTCCTTACCGGTAGAGTTCAAGCTTTCAAAAATTGCCTGTGCATCGTCTACAGTACGGTCTAACGTGATATTAACAATCTGTAATTTTCCAATTGACTCGTATACCTCTGCAGGCTGAATTTCTTTATCGGCCAGCTTGTTAGCGAAAAAGTTGTAATTTTCAATCAGCCTTGATCGAGTACCTTCTGCAATTGGCTTTTCCTCAATAAGGCTTATAAGAATGTCCCGATCTGTTTCGGTTAACAGTAACTTATACCGTTCATCACCATTTTCGTACTCATTTTTTAGAAGCATATTATCTATACGACGAGCATTAATTGTTGTGTCACTAGGATTCTTTATTGCATAATCGCGCAAAGCCAGGAGGAGAAGCGTTAACGTAGTCATTCGCTGCTGCCCATCAATAATCATATACTTCTGAACACCTGTTGGCATTGCCTGCTCAGCAATATTAACAATAGATCCAACAAAATGACCAGCTTTACCTTTTCTCTGCATCTCTACAATATCGTTCCAAAGTCGTTTACACTGATCAATGTCCCAGCTGTAAAATCGCTGATAAACTGGAATCAAAAACTGTTTATTTCCATTTAATATCTCATAGATATTGCCTTTACGTGCATCCATACCGCACCTCCATTACTTCTTTTCTCCGTAAGAAACAGTATCTTCTGCCACCTTGCTTAGTTCTATTTCAGACACATATTTATATAGCTTTTCCTCTTTTCGTGGTTCCACATTATCTGTCCAAAGCTCACACTGACTAATTACTGTGCTTATTGCAAAATCGTAATCTTCCGGCGGATACTTATATTTCTTAAGGAGTCGCTTAACCATCTTACGCATTTGTGCTCTAGCGGTTTCTTTTTTCTGCCAATCGATAGTGCGATTTTTGCGAAGCATTTCTGTAAGTTCTCTTGTCAGAGCAATCAATTCATCATTCTTGTAAAAATCCTTGATATGCTCTGGTTTTGTAAGTGCATCATAAAATGCCAGCTCTTCTTGCGAAAGTCCCAACTCTTGACCATTCTTATAGAGATTTGCAATTTCCTCCGCAGTTTTAAGCAGTTCTTTAATAACTTCTTCATTGGTGATTAATCCGTTATAATAGGAGTTCATCAGTTGCGCTATCTTTTCTGAGAATTTTTGTGACTGCACCACATTTGTTCTCTTGTAAAGGGCCACCTGCTCAGCCATAAGTTTTTTCAAAATCTCAACAGCTATATTCTTTTCCTTCATTCTAGAGATTTCATCCAAAACAGCCGGATCAAACAAGCTGAAATTTTCACCGCCACTTTTGCTGCTGTCAAATAAGCTGATGACACCTTCGCTCTGTACTGCCGCTTTCAAAAGTTCGTTGATTTGATCGTTAATCTCGGTAAGCGACAGGCTCTTTCCACCAGTACCACCGTAAGTGATTTTAATAACCGTAGATCGCAAAGCCTCCATATAAGCTGCTTCATGCCTTTCCTGTTCTGTTGTCATACTGGAACAAAGCGAATGAGACTGTTTCAAAAGCATAGCTTCCTTCAAGAACAAATCTTTTCTTTCTGGTACACTTGCATCGAGAATAAAGTTTACACCACCCGTAATAAGCTTAGCCATTGTAAGCGGAGAGCCACCTACAAAGCCGCTAAAATCAAAGCCATGCAGTAAATCCTTGCAGACCTGCAGCTTTTCTTGAAACTTCGGATAGGCCATTTTTGCAATGTTCATGTCACCATATTTAGACTGATCACGCTTCGTATATTCTTTCATCGCCGCCTTTAGAGCTGACGCAATTCCAACATAATCAACGATCAATCCACCTTCTTTATCCTTGAATACACGGTTAACACGAGCTATTGCCTGCATCAAGTTATAGCCATGCATTGGCTTGTACACATACATAGTCGCCAAAGAAGGTACATCAAATCCGGTAAGCCACATATCTACAACAATGGCTATTTTCATCGGATCATTATTATCTTTAAATTTCCTCGCGAGTTCCTCCTTGTGCGCTTTGGTTCCGATAATCTCTTTCCAATCTTCTGGATCATTGTTACCGCCAGTCATGACCACACCCACTTTATCTGTCCATGTAGGTCTAATTTTTAAGATACGGCGGTAAATTTTCATTGCAATCGGACGAGAATACGCCACAATCATAGCTTTACCTGTCAGAAGATTTGCTCTGTATTTTTCATAATGTTCAACGATATCATCACAAAGAGATTCAATTGTAGAATCTGCTCCCAATACGCTTTCCATCTGGCCAAGCATCTTTTTGCTCTTCTCGATTGTTTGCGCGTCGGATTGTTGCTCCAAGACATCATAAGTGGAATCAATTAACGCTAGCGTATTCTCATCCAACTTTAGATGAACCACACGGCTTTCATAATAAACCGGACGAGTGGCGCCATCCTCCACTGCCTGTGTCATATCATAAACATCGATATAGTCACCAAACACTTCACGAGTATTTCTGTCCTTAGCTGAGATCGGTGTACCAGTAAAACCAATAAATGTAGCATTTGGCAATGCGTCATGAATAACACGGGCATTACCAATTACCGTATGCGCTTCCTTTTCACCGTTTTCATTCTCTGACATAACGATTTTCTCATCAAAACCATACTGCCCACGATGTGCTTCGTCTGCCATAACAACAATGTTTCTACGTTCCGATAAGGCTTTCTCTCCACGCTCAAACTTAAACATCGTAGTAAATATGATTCCATTCGCACTTCTGCCATCAAGAAGTGACTTCAAATGTTCCTTGCTCTCTGCTTGTACCGGTGTCTGACGCAAAAAATCTGCGCATTGTAAGAACTGTGCATAAAGCTGATCATCCAAATCAATACGGTCTGTCATAACTACGATTGTTGGACTGTCTAATGCATCCTGCAATAAATGTGCATAGAAAACCATAGATAATGACTTACCGGAGCCCTGTGTATGCCAGAACACGCCACCCTTGCCGTCGGTCTTAGTTGCTACCTTTGCTTTTTCGATTGCTTTGCGGACTGCGAAATATTGATGATATCCGGCTAATACTTTGAAACGACTATTGCTAACGCCCGAGAAAAGAATAAAATTCTTCAAGATATCCAACAGACGCTCCTTTTGGAACATACCCTCATAGAAAGTTTCAAAGGACGCATACGCAGTATCTTCGTAATTACCGTCTTTTGTTTTCCATTCCATAAAGCGATCTAATCCGGAAGTGATCGTTCCTGCTTTATTCGTAGACAAATCGCTAATTACACAGATTGCGTTATAATAAAAGATAGATGGTATGTCCTGCATATAATTGCGAATCTGATGGAATGCATTCTCCGCTCCCACTTCATCTTTCGCCGGACTCTTTAATTCCATTAAAACAAGCGGCAATCCATTTATAAATAGAATAATATCCGGACGACGGTTATTTCCGTTTTCAAGGAATGTAAACTGATTTACCACATAGAAAGAGTTGTTCTTTATATTTTGATAATCAATCAAACGTACAATCGACGATTGCTCCTCGCCCTTCACAAAGAACTTAACCGTGATGCCATTTTGCAGATAATCCATAAATATCATATTCTTCTGCAGCAGGCTTCCGGTATCAAAATTCTTCAATTTGGCCATTGCCTCATCAATAGCTTCTACAGGCAGACCACGGTTGATACGCACCAAACTATCTCTCAGAATAGAATCCAGAATCGGACTGGTATAATCTCTATCAAAATCCGGAGCGTAGAGGTGGTCATAGCCCATGTTTTCAAACAATTCAATGATTGCCTGTTCATATGTATCCTCTGTAAATAAATTTGGCATGTTCAACCTCCTGTATTTTTCGTTATATTTCTATGGTAAACAAGAATTTAGCGGTTTAAAGGTCGATGTCAGAGACATCAAGTTGGCCAGACATCAACTTAGGTAACAACGTATCTCGAATATCAGCAAGTCGTGAGTTTTCTGCTTCAAGCACTTCCTGCTGTTGGAAGATTGGAGTACAAAAGGCATTGAACTTTTCAATAGTCTCATTATCTGGAATTACAACAGGAACAGATTTCATCCCTGCGCCTGATATTTCCTTAAAAGTTGAACCTGAAGCCATTCCCTCGATGGTTGGCAATAAAAATTTCAGAAGATAATACATAAAGGCTGTACCAACATTTTCATTTGGAACTACCGATTTGAATCCCTGATTAGTTGTTACTTCATTGGCAGCAATGGCAATGTACCCAATAGGCGCTCTGGAACTAAACAAAACTGTTCCGGTTGGCATTTTGGTTGCACTACTCTTGGAAAGTCCTAATTCTGAAATATCAATTTCACCGCGAGAGATAAATTTTGACTTATTAAGAGATAAATCCTTTGGAGTGATCCATGCTATACCTTGCTCGGAGTAATATTCTGGCTTTGTTTTGGATGGAGTTCCACCTGCGACTACAGTTCCAAGGTCGGAAAGCACACCATCTTCCCATATTGGATTAGCATTCTCAATAAATAATGAGTGAAAAAGAGCTTCTGCTTGCTGCTCTAAATTCCCATTAATTCCGGCTCCACTAAACTGTGCTCTGACAGTAGCTTGACTCTCTGCTAAACTATCATTTATGTTGTAAGATATGTCGGTATCATAGGATATATCTGCTGTTTCTGGCATCAATAAAAGTTCCTTAATGATATCTTCCTCATAAATCAAGCCCTCCAATCCCTGCATTTCAGATTTTATCAGTTTTTTCGATGGGCGAATTATATCAACATTTCCTTTAACACTAAAGTGAATATCAACATCTTCGTCGTAAACAGTAGAAACATTTTCAATTGCAAGCGGCAAAAACAACATTCCATCAAAGGTAGTTACGTACCAGTCCATCATCTGCACTCGATGTAAACTGTATTCTAACTCTGTTATTTTATTATGCTTATCTTTTTCCTCTTGTGTTCCGTCATAAGACGTTCCGCCTAATAATTCTGGCTGCACTTCCAAATTTCCAAAATCAAAGAAGTCTCTATCACATGAAAGATCTACATTAAGATATTCTTTTGCTAAATCAATAATAGCTTTTTTATCCTCATCTTTGATGTTTACCCTGTGTCTTTGAAACAAGTTCAACTTAAAGGAATTTTTTATTGGAGTTAACACTGTTCCATCTTCACGAATAATATCAGGAACATCTTTAGAAGAATCATTTTCTTCCTCTACATTATGAAGTTCTGGAGGGTTTGGTATCCCAATCTTTTTGATTTGCTCTAACAGCACAGCGCATTCTTCTAGTATTTGCTCTTTATGTTTAATGAATAAAGAAGCCTTCGATATTTCATACGGGTTGAGACTATCAGAAATCACTCCATCATCGTAACTACCTATACGTAAATTGGAGAAGCCTGATTTGACACGCTTGCCCTTTTCCAGCACATTTTCAACGGTATCTTGTATTACACCTTTTATATACCGTTTTATTTCGCCTTTGCTTTTTCCATCTTTTAATGAAAATGGAGTCAATCTTCGACTTGCGATATCGAAAGGCATATTCTCTTGTGCTCCAAAATCAGAATTCAAAACACATATTACTCTGTCCCAACCTACAACATGCGTAGCATATCCTAACTCAAGCATTACATTAGGATTCGGCATATATTTTATCTTCTTATTTCCATCTTTATCAATTGTCTCGTATTGACATACCGCACTAACATCTGCAATAAAAATATCGCAATCATCAATCTTTGAAAAAATTGTCTGCGCTATATCCGGGGACCCAAATTCTCCCTTTGTATCACGGTCAGCTTCAATATCAACTGTATCTCTCAACAAACGAACTGCATCTTTGATACTGTCTTGTATTATGTTCCTTGTATCACTTCCCGGCAAATCAGATTGCCAAGAATAAAATATTGTAATCTTCGAATCAGCCATATACCAAATCCTCCTGTCATCTATTCCACTGCCAAGTCTATCTCTTAGTATCGAGTAGCTTAAACTGCGGTCGGCTCTGACAACAATTCTAGTGCCACAACCTCTGACATCTAATACGCTGCCTAAACCCTACCGTTTTTTCCGACCATCCACTTTTTCTCTAATCAGGCCGAAAAGTAGATATGTTTCCATATAATAAAACCGAGCTTTCCGCAAGGTTTCTTACGATGATGCTAACCTTACAAAAAGCCGGTCAATATGCCACTTTCTGGCACTTATTTATCTTTTCTTGACAACAAAACTGCGCACTCAACATGCTCGGTAAAACAAAACATCTCCACTGGCTGGATCTTCCTGACAGCATAACCTTTCCGGGTAAGGTATCCCAAGTCACGGGCTAGGGTTTCCGGGTTGCAGGAAATGTACACCACCCGGTCAGGGTTTAATTTCACAAGGGAGCTTAGAAATTTCTGGTCACTTCCTGCACGAGGCGGATCCATAAATACAACCTGGGCGGTCTGTCCGGAAGCAGCCATTGCTTCCATATATTCCCCTGCATCTCCTTCGCAGAAGCGTACATTGGAACTTTTATTTTCTTTTGCATTGATCCTGGCGTCTTTTACTGCATCCTTATTCAGTTCAACTCCTGTTACCCTTCCTGCTTTTTTCGCTGCGATCAGGCTGATGGTGCCAATGCCGCAATAGGCATCGATCACACTTTCTTTTCCTGTCAGGTCTGCATATTCCACAGCTTTCTCATACAGGATCTCCGTCTGCTTTGGATTTACCTGATAAAAAGACCTGGGTGAAATACGGAAGGTACAGCCACAAAGGCTATCCTTAATATAACCCTTTCCGTAAAGCACAATATCACGGTCTCCAAGAACCATGCTTGTATTTCTGTCATTTACATTCAAAACGATTGTTGTGATTTCAGGATGTGCCTTTTTCAGTGCTTTCACAAAATTATTCTTTGACGGAAAAACCGGTGAAACAGTTACAAGAACCACCATGATCTCTTTACTGGTAAAACCTCTGCGTACCAGTACATGACGTAAAAGTCCATATCCGGTATCTTCATCATATGTCTTGATCTTAAAGGATTTCAGCATGCCACGGATGGTACGGATGATCTCCTGGCTTTTCTCATCCTCGATCAGGCACTGGTCAATAGATACAACCCGATGGGATCTGGGCTCATATATACCGGAAATAATATTTCCTTTCCGGTCACGGTCAAAAACTGCATGTACTTTATTCCGATAAAAATATGGATTCTTCATCCCTATGATTTTCTGCACTTTTCCATATTTTCCCAGCAATTCCTGTACCTGCTTCTGTTTTTTGGCAAGCTGCTTCTCATAGGGCATCCCTTGGTATCTGCACCCTCCGCATTTTTTTGCATATGCACAACTTAATACTTTTTCTTCGCTCATTTTTCCTCCAAAAAGCATTGCAGACTTTTATAAAAACTCCACAATGATTCTAATATTTCGATCATTATATTTTCTCGATAGTATTCCGCAGCTTCTGCATCTTTTCATCCAAAGCTGCCACTTCCTCCGAATAGTCCCTCAGTTCCTTGGCTGCCTTTTCTGCACCAGATACGTTTTTTTTGTACATTAACTGGTACTCCAGCACAGACCAGAAATCCATGGCAACAGTACGGATCTGTATTTCCACTCGTTTTGTCTCAGATTCTTCATTGAAATAAATAGGGATATCCACGATCAGGTGAAGACTCATATACCCGTTTTTCTTTGGCTTTTCAATATAATCCTTCTCTTTGATAACTTTGATATCTTGCTGTTTTTTCAGGATCTGTGCCACTTCATATACATCATCAAGAAAAAGACAGACGATCCTTACACCGATCAGATCGTTCAGCTTTTTTCTTGCGGTCTGCAGATCTGTATCCAGTCCCTTCCTCACAAGCTTGGCATATATGCTTTCCGGCTTTTTGATCCTTCCGGTAATACTTTTCATAACTTCTCTCTGATATTTCATGGAAAGCTGTTCATCAATGATCTTTGCCTTTGCTTCTACAATACCGATGGCATACTGTCCCTGCAGATAGAACTGATCCTTCTGCATGTCTTTGTATATTTTCCTGATTTCTGCTGCTTCTTTTTCCCCGATTATATTCTTATCTTCTTTATTCCCCATAAACGATACACTCCTTGATCCAATCCTACGTAACTGTTCAGTATCATCACAGTTACTTTCTACTGAATAGTTACAATAATACAATAAATTTTCCTCAATGCCAATGATAAATGATGAAATAATACAGGATCCTTGTGCTTATTATCCATATGTTTCTGTAAAATCCTGGTAAAATCATAAAAATGCCACATTCCTTATTACTGAAGAACTCTTTTCAGTATTAAGAAGATGTGGCATTTATACATTTCATCCGGAGGTATCTTTGCAGGAGTTTTTTACAACATTTACTGGTTTATACAGTTTCCTTTTTATGATCGTAAAAGCGGCGAACCATCCATACCGCCAGCGCTGAAGCAAGCAGGCCTATCAAGAAGCCGGCCAGGACGTCTGTAGGATAATGAACTCCCAGATACAGCCTTGAAAAGGCGATCATACAGGCCAGGACCAGGGCCGGGATCCCGTATTTCTTTGGCAAAAGCCTGAAATACACAAAAGCACTTGCAAATGAAGCGCAGGTATGCCCTGATGGAAAAGACCAGTCTATTGGCTTGGTGACAATTGGGATCAACGCACTGTATGTATCATATGGCCTGACTCTAGCCACCATATTTTTCAGACATACATTAGTGATCAGCGCTCCGATCACAAGGGCAATTGCTGCTGCCGCGCCTGCTTTCCTGGTTTTCTTCATGATCAGCAGGACAACCGCCAGAAGGATCCAGAACCATCCTCCGTCTCCCAGAAATGTGATGGTCCTCCAGAAGCCATTCATCCATTCTTTTCGGATATGCTCCTGGATGTATAAAAGAATAGAGATATCTGCATTTTGAATTATATTCATTTTTCTGACCCTTTCTTTTCTTAGTACGCAAAAAGAATATCAGAAAACAGATTACACTATTTACCCCAAAATGTAAAGCTTGTAAAACAGCATTGCCGAATATAAAATCATCTTTTCACGAATAAATCCTTTTAAAATAGCATTTCACGGATTGCTTCATTGATCATCTGTTTGTGAAGGGCACCATCTTTATCCTTATCCGGGATTTCCAAAAGCACAGCACCAGGAATATGCTTTTCCAGATATTCTCCATATTCGTAAGGATGGCACAAATCATTCCTGCAGGCCAGAATGGTAACAGGAACCTGGATATTCTTCAGCACCTCCACATTAGGAATAGGTGTCTTATCCGGCAGGATCTGATATTTCTGCCAGTATTTAACACAGGCTTTATCTTCAAAAGGAGAAGTAAACGCATTACAGGTATAAGCAGACGGCTCCTTTACGATCTGCCACCCTTCAGTGGTATAAAAACGCTCAATACCACCTTCCTGCAGACAGGCTCCCAGATCATAATACGCTTTCTGAACTTTATCTGACATAGGATGATCTGTCCATGCATTCCGGATCAGAAGAAGCTTTTCGGCCTTCTGGGGATATCTTACAGCTAGATTCAGACATACTGCAGCTCCCATAGAGATTCCTGCAAAGTACGCCTTTTTAATTTCCAGTCTATCCATTAAATCACACACATCATCAGCAAGATGATCAAAGTCAAATTTCTCCCAGCAGGCTTCACTTTCGCCGTGGCCCTGCTGGTTCAGATTGATCAGGCATACCCCTTCAAGCGGCTCATAGGTAGACTGGATCTGCTTTACGCTTCCTCCCATTCCATGCAGAAATATGAAGGGTATCCCTTCACCACTGATCTCATATTCCAGGTGAAGACCATGATTTATCCATTTATACATTAAGAATCTCCTCCAGGAACTTTTTGCTTACCGGTATCTGTTCTTCTGAAAGACCATGCATGATCAGTGCACCTTCATATCCTGTCTTTTTCAGAAGATCAATATACAGTCTGAAATCAAGATCTCCCTGTCCGGCAGCTACGAACTCTGTGTTTCCTTTAAAGGAAATATCTTTTGCATGTGCCAAAACAATATCCCTTCCAAGGATCTCAAAACCTTCCTTCAGAACCTTTTCCATGTCTGCTGCATCACCGTCATGGAACAGGTTTGCACCATCCATAATGATCTTGATCCGGTCACTGCCGGAAGCATCCATATATTTTCTTGCGATCTCAGGAGAACAGATAATATTACTTGCCTCTGTTTCCACACCAAGGATCACATCATTATCATCTGCATATTTTAAAATGGTCTCTGTGGTTCTCATCAGGTCGTCCCAGGAAGACTGCTTGGTATTGTCCTCATGCCATTTCCATTTGCTTTCTTTATTCTTGGATCCAGTGCAAAGTGTAACAATGGGAATACCCAGATATCTGGCGATCTGGCACTGAAGCTTAAACTGGTCACAGCCTTTTTTTCGCGCCTCTTCGTCCGGATCGATCATATTAAAGGTACCGGAAAGTGCATCCAGATGGATGTTATATTTTGCAGTAAGTGTACGGATCTCTTCCAGTTTGGTTTCTGCCACATGCTCCGGCAGGGAAGGAAGACCTGCATTGGAAAGATTGAACTGAGTATGTGTAATGCCATTTGCAGTCATTCTTCTGTATGTTTCTTCCAGATCACCAATCTCATAGGTTCTGGAAAAAATACCGATTTCTTTCATGATCATAATCCTCCCTTAACGTCTTTTAATGCGATCCATTTGCCACCCTGCTGTACAGACTGATAGGTTGCGATCAATGCACGCATCACCATCATTCCATCATCTGCAGTTGCCCCTGTACACGGTGTGCCGTTTAAGATACTGTCTGCAAAGCCTTCCAGCTCTCTTCTGTAAAACTGGCCGTCATATGCTGCAGGTGTGGAAGAAACATTGGTTTCTTTATCATAGCATTCTACAATAGAAGAACGGAATTCCCATGGATTAAAGGTCTTAGCATAGACTGTTCCGCCTGTACCGTAAATCTCACAGCCTTCATGCCACTGCTGTGCAATTGCAATGGTAAGATCCAAAGTACCAATGGCTCCACTGGCAAAATTACAGTCAATCAGCCAGGAATGAACCTTTTCTTTATGTACATATCTTGCGGAAACGCAGTCAATATCCCCCATAAAATAAAGAGCTGTATCAAACAGATGGCTTCCATGTCCCAGAAGGTAATAATGATCCAGCACTGCCTTTGGATTGCCTGCCGGTTTCTTCATTGCATCACTGGAATACAAAACAGGCATCACGTTATCTGTAAGGGTATAACGGCCTACACTGTCACAATACCAGCCTTTATATGTTGTGATCTCGCCCATTTTTTCTTCTTTAAATTTCTTGGCATACTGAAGGCCTTCATCATAGCGCTTCATATGACCCACCTGAAGGAACAGCCCTCTCTCCTCTGCCATTTCTTTTAATTCCTGGCATTCTTCAATGGAAACTCCCATAGGCTTTTCCACAAAAACATGCTTTCCTGCAAGAATCGCCTGTTTTGCACATGGTACGTGAAACTGATCCCCAATACCAATGATCACTGCATCGATTTCCGGATCTGCCAGCATTTTGCTGTAATCGTCATATACCTTTTTAGGGGAATAAATAGCAGCCATTTTTTCACGAAGTTCTGCTGCCACATCACAAATTGCTTCCAGCTGAATGTTATGTGCTTTCGTGCATCCGATCAGATGGGCAGCCTGACAGATGATTCCACAGCCAAGTACACCAACCTTTAAACAACGCTCGTCTTTTTTTACATTTGTTTTCATTGTATCATAACTCCTGTCCTGTTTATTTTTTACTGTCCATTAAAGAGGTTCGGATTCTTTTTAACAGGTTCATTGTATGATTTTTGCATGCGTATTTCAAGCATATATTATGCGTGTTTATGCGTGTTTCATTGTTTCACTCATATGATTTTATTTAAATATCTTTTTTTCATCTCTTCTGGAACCCTTCTGGAACATACAAGATGGGTGATTCTTTCCAGCGGACATACGATGTAATTTGCTTCTTTATCCAGCTTTGAATTATCACAAAGTACATTCAGTTCCCTGCAGTTTTCTGCCAGATACTTCTTTACCGGAGCTTCATCTTCATAAGGATAGGGTACAGATACCCCTCTTTTAGCATCTACAGCATAAGCTCCCAGAAAACATTGGTCAAAATGATAGTCCTTCAGCTGGGAAAGCACCAGTTCCCCCACCGTTGTCTGGGAACCTTTATTGTAGTGGCCTCCAAGAAAAGTAACATCTGCATTTGGACGTTTCCGCAATTCCTCTGCAACAGGAAAGCTGTTGGTCACTACCCGAAGCCGGATGGATACAGGAAGAAGCGATACAAACAAGGTATTGGTAGTCCCACCGTCAATGGCGATCAGTTCGCCCGGGTGCACCAGCTCTACAGCCTTCCTTGCCACCAGATACTTTTCATCCTTATCCACATTTTTCCTGGCATCAATGCCTGGTGCCGGCCGTTTCCAGGGAATAGCCCCTCCGTATACCCTTTTCAGGATCCCCTGCTCTTCCAGTTCAGAAAGATCCCGTCGTATGGTATCATGGGAACAGCCAAATACCCTGGTAAGTTCCTCTACATTTACTTTGCCGGATGCATACAAAATATTCAGGATCTGCTGATGTCGTTCTTCCTTTAGCATTGCACTTTGCGCCATTTTCACAGTTCCTTTCCTGATTGGTTTTCTATTGCCTGCCGTTTCTTAAGCTGTTCCATAACTGTAGGAAAACGCTGATAATCAGTATGTGGAAGAGCCTGTGCTGCCACCATCATATTCAGGAAATCATCCACAGCTGCAAACTGGATATACACCATTTCCTCTATGATCCTATCTATATCTGCCAAACATGACCTCTCTAGCAGAAGCTTTTGTGCCCCTTCCAGAGATGAATTGCCTGCATTAATGATCCTGTTCCGATCCATATCCGGATACATACCAATTGCAATGGCAGATTCTTTTGATACATGCTTTCCAAAGGCTCCTGCCACATAGAAATTTGCAGCCTGGTCCATGGTAATGCCGGATTCCCGCAGCATGATCTCCACCATAGTATGGGCTGCTGCTTTTGTACGGATAAATTCCTGAATATCTTTCTGATAAAAGAAAAGCCCAGGTGCATATTCCACTGCCAGCATTCCCTCTTTTTCCTGGATCCTGCTGTTTTTCTCTGGAACAAGATTTCCCCGGATATCCACCCAGCCGCAAAGAAACATCTCAGCCAGCAGATCAATGATCCCGGATCCACAGATTCCTTCCGGCTTCCCTTCTCCGATCACATGACAGTAGATCTGTCCTTTTTCAATATGTACCCTGTCCACTGCACCTTTGGATGCACGCATGCCTGTTTTTACAACACCGCCTTCCAAAGCCGGTCCGGCTGCTCCTGCACCACATAAAAGAAACTCCTGGTTCCCGATCACCAGCTCCCCATTTGTACCTATATCAAAAAAGATATTGATATCTTTGGACTTATATATTTCTGTAGCGATCATCCCACTGATAATATCTCCTCCCAGATAGTTGGATTTGGAAGGATAACAGTACACATAGCCTTTTACAGGAATTCCCAGCTCCTCACCTTTTAAGAAGCCAGGCTGGTCAGCCCGCAAGGCATGAGGTGTGTAAAATACACAAAACGGATCCATGCCCAGCAGAAAATGAATCATAGTTGTATTTCCTGCAATCACCATGGATATACAGTCCTGCATCTGTACCCCACTGCTTTGCTCAAGTTCCTTCATACATTCTTTTAACGAAGCAATGGTTTCCTGCCGTATTTCTTCCAGTTTATCCGGAGCATCCTTGCAATAAAAAATCCTGGAAAGGATGTCTGTTCCAAAGCGGATTTGCCGGTTATAACAGCTTACTTCTCTGATACACTCTCCGGTTGTACAATCTATCAGCCGCATCACCACTGTGGTACTGCCAAGATCTGCTGCCAGTCCATAGTGCCTGTGACTGGTATCACCTTTTTCCAGTTCTGCGATCACCCACCCTTCTCCATCCCAGGATAAGGAGACAGTAAGCTTATATTCTGCATCCTCGCATAATGGGTATAGTTTTCTTAAAATCTTTAAAGGCATGTAGGCCTCTATTCCCAGCTGCTTCAGACCATCCAGTATTCTTTTTTGATCTGACCGGTTTTCTTCTTCTGTGGGAAGGGGTAATTCCAGATATATTTTCTTTGAAATTCCATCCATATATAATAATTCTTCGAAAAGAGAACTATCGTTCTCTCTTCCTCTCTTTCTTTCGTTTTTCTGTATCATACCACAATCCATTCCATAGAAAAAGAGCCTGCAATTCTTTTGTCTTCAGAACCACAAACCCTTTTTAACCTTTTATCTTTCTTTATAACTGTTCAGCATTTTATATCATTGCAGCTGCAGGTTGCTGAATCATTATTTTTCTTCTCTTTTATCAGGAAAGGGATCATCCAGAAAACGTGCAACATGAAACTCCCCTTTTTCTGCCTGGTAAAGCTGTAATAAAGCCAAACCAATACCTGCTGCACCGTCAAAGCATCCGATAGGAGTACTTTTCTTACCAGGAGCGATCCTGTCAAGGGCAAAGCTCCATTTCACCTGATCTGTTCCATCCACAGATTCAAAAATGCCATGCTCTTCCAGCTCTTCCCCGCATTTTTCTGCCTGTTTCAGATATTTCTCATCTCCAAAGGCAGCCCAAAGCCCAAGATACATATTCAGGATCCCAGCTGTACCGCAGCACAGATTATAAGTATTCCAGTAGCCTTCTGACCGGATCCTTGGAGCACCTACAGCCTCCAACCCTTTTACAAGACTTTCCAGTTTCTCTTTATATTTAAGATCACCGGTAGTTTCATACATCTTGTAATAGTAACGTACTGTACCTGCTGGTCCGTGGCAGTACCCCAGGTAGAACAGATTTTTCCTGTCCGGAAGCCCGTGAGGAAGCAGCTTGCCGTTTCCTTTTTTCACTGCAACAGAATCCATGAATTCTGCAATTCCTTTGTTACCTTCCAGATATTTAGGATCATTCCCTGCTTCATATAGTTTCATAAGAACAAAGCCAATGCCTGCTGTACCCATTGGGAAATTGGGGTCAATATAATTATCATCTGCTCCAAAATAGGAAGGATCTACTCCCGGATACCAGCATCCGCTCTTATCCTCTCTTCTTTGTTCCAACAGGTTTTCTCCTGCCAGAAGTGCAAATTCCTTCCACTTTGGATTCTTATATACCCTTGCTGCATAAATAAGAAACAGGATGGTGCCTCCATCTCCTACGATTCCAGGAAATGTAGACCAGGTATAACCTTTCCCGTTTTTGCCAGGTCTGGCATCTTCCTGCATTTTGGAAATAATGGAAGCGACCGTATCAGCGTATATCTTTTTTCCTGTTACCAGATACAGCCTGGTAAGTGCAAAGCCAGCTCCGCTCCAACCGCTTGAGAAAGCATATTTTGAAAAGTTACGCTTCAGCTCAGGTTCGTTCTCCCAACGGTATTTCAGATAAGAACCTGCCTCTTTTGCTTCATCAAGATATGTACTGTCTTTTGTCACATCGTAAAGTCCCAGAAGAAAACACAGGATCCCGGAAGCGCCTGCATACATGCAGATCTCATCATAATAGACAGGTCTTCCTTTGGCTGCATCCTCAAGAGACCAGAAGATGCCTTCCGGTCCCTTTCTTTTTCTGGTATTGATAAAATTCATAGCCCTTTTAGCAATTTCCAGATAGTCCATAGTTATGATCACTCCTGTGTAAATTTCCCGGTTTCCACGTTATAAGTAGTTGTTTCCGGAACACCATCAAGCACCGGGAATGCCTTTTCTTCAAATTCTTTCTCATCCAGATCCTTATTCAGATCACCGGTAGCCTGCAGATCTGTAAATGCATTTTTGAAAGTATCTCTTGCTGCTGTTACACCTGGATTGAAATCCAGTCCTTTGATAATGCCTGCATTTGTTTCCACATCACCGGATACATATCCTCCTTCGATCTGGATCTTTGCCGCTTCTTCTGGATTTGCACTTGCAAAGGCTGCACCTTTCTGTACAGCTCTTGCAAAGGCTGCTGCCCCCTCTGGATTATTCTTGATCATATCCTGAGTTACAAGAGCCATGCAGCAGTATTCATCTTTGAATTTCTCATCTGTACCAGTGTCAAGAAGTTTTGTTACATCATAATTGGCTTCAATCATGGTTCCCATTGGCTCATGAACACCAATTGCATCTACAGCTCCATTGTCCAAAGCCATTGCAAGATCACTCATTGCATAAGCCACAAAATTCACATCTGCATCAGCACCATTTACAACAAATCCCAGATCTGCCAGTTTTCTTTTTACTTCCAATGTACTGGAGTCTGAAAGACTTGGAACACCGATCTTTTTTCCCTTCAGGTCTTCCAAGGAACTGATCCCTGAATCTGCCTTTGCATAAAACTTGGTGCAGCCTTTGTGTACACCTGTTACAAAGGAAACAGCAAGACCGTTGGAAATAGGAGTGATAAAGTTGCAGGCCAAACCAAATGCAGCATCGATTTTTCCCGCAGTGATCAGGTCTACTGTCTCAGAGGAAGCAGCCACTGTTACTTCACATTTCTGTCCGATGGCTTCCAGCTCTTCCTCGAAATATCCGTTCTCAGCAGCTACCTGCATAGCAACACCACACACTGTATCTTTGCTTACCTGGATACGTACCACTTTCGTATCATCTGCCTGACAGATCACAGTTCCTGCTGCAAGCATTGCTGCAACTGTAACAGCTGCTGTGATTTTTTTCAGTAATCCTTTTTTTCTCATAATCTTTTTCTCCTCATGTATAATAATTTTCTGTAACTATGTGACCATTTAATGCTTTTTTGCAAACTGCTGCCTTATCTTTATAAATAGTAATCCGGATCCTGTAAATTTCCTGCAAAATTAAGGATCTCCAAGATTTCTTTTCTGTAATTCATAAACACATCCTGTCCACGTTTTCTTGGTCTGGACAAATCGATATTGATCACCTGCTCTACTTTTGCAGGTCTTGCTGACATTACCACTACCTGATCGGACAGATAAATGGCCTCGTCCACATCATGGGTTACCATGATCATGGTCATATTATGTTTTTTCCAGAGATCCATGATCATGTCCTGCATATTCATTCTTGTAAAAGCATCAAGAGCTCCCAAAGGTTCGTCCAGGAGAAGCACCTTGGGATGCCCCACCAGTGCCCTGGCAAGTGCTGCTCTCTGACACATTCCTCCTGAGAGCTGGTGTGGATAGGATTTTGCAAAATCCTTCAAGCCTACCAGTTCCAGGAACTGATCCACATCTTCTTTCTTTTCTTTATATTCCCCTCTGGCTTTTAGGCCAAATGCCACATTATTACGTATATTCAGCCAGGGAAAAAGATTGGCCTGCTGAAATGCATAGCCTCTGTCTGCTCCTGCCTTCGTGATCTTCTCTCCATCCAGGTAAATCCCGCCCCGGTCAGGAAGATTCAGGCCTGCGATGGCTCTTAACAGTGTGGTTTTTCCACATCCGGAAGGACCGATCAAAGATACAAAGCTTCCCGGCTTCACAGTAAAGCTAAGATCGTTTAATGCCACCACTTCTGAGCCGTCCGGATTTATAAATTTCTTCTGTACGTTATCAATCCTGATCTGGCCTACCATTTGATCACTCCTCTCTGCCATACCAAAACCTGGTCTTTGATTTTAAATACAAGGGTGATCACCATTGTACAGATCACTGCGATCAGGATCAGCCCTGCATAAACATTTGCATAAAGCATCATGCTTTTTTCCCAGTTCAGATACCAGCCAAGTCCTGCGTCAGCGCCTAACAGTTCAGCGGTTACAAGGGTAACAAAAGCACTGCAGGTTGCATAAAAGATTCCAAGGAAAATGCTTGGCATTGCTGCCGGAACTGCCACCTTAAAGATCCTGTTCAATTTGCCAGATCCAAGGGTAGAAGCCACTTCAAAGTAAGAATTATTAACATTCTGGATACCGCTGCTGGTCATCAATGTTATTGGAAACCATACTGCCAGTGCAACCATGAATACGGATGCTGAATAAGTAGTTGTAAACAGTGACAATACCAGGGGCGACCAGGAGGTAGGTGGAATAGGCCCTACTAACTTCATAAACGGTGAGATCCAATAGCTTGCTTTTTTGTTGAATCCGATCAGGATACCTGTAAGGAATCCCAGGATCCCGCCTGCCAGAAATCCGCGGAGCAGAAGCTGTCCGGATGCCAGAATACATTGGATCAATAATTCATAATCAGTAACAAAAACGCCAAACACCCTATCCAGACAAGGGAAAAACAATACCGGAAGTAATGCATATTTGGATGTGATCAGATTTATCACTGTGATCAGTACTGCTGTTCCTGCAATAAGGGGAGCCTTGTAGCTTATCCTTTCATCCAGCTTTGCGCTGATAAATGAAGCAATAAACAAGATTCCGTAAACAACAGCCAGAAGTCCCAGAAAATACAGGAAATATGGGTGGTCTGCCGGTGGCTGCAATTCTGAATCCGGTATTACAAGATCTGTAACTGCTCCCAGAGCCAGACCTGCAAACGGCAGAGTTTTTATTAATGTTTTATTCATACGTGTTCTTCCTTTTCCTATTACGTAATGATTAATTCTCTTATATGATGATCAATTCTCTTACGCAATGCTTCAGTCTTCTTTGTACATATTTGTGGAGAGGTATTTAAACGCATTATCTGCCAGGATCACTACTATATTTTTCCCTTCTGCTTCAGGTCTTTTTGCTACTTCAGTAGCTGCCTTTACTGCAGCTGCTGCAGACTGTCCTAGAAAGATCCCGTCTGTTTTTACAAGCTTTCTGCCGGTTTCATAAGCATCTTCTGCGATAATATCAAGACACTCATCATAAGGCAGATGTTCCGGCGAAAAGAAAACCGGAATTTTGTCTGTTGGTACGTCATCAAATGCCAGCACACCGTCAATAGTATTTGCTTCCGGATGATCTAATGATTTTCTGGACTGTTTTGCTGGCTGCGCACCAATGATCTTTACATTCGGATTTTTTTCCTTAAAATATCTTGAAAGGCCTGCCAAAGTACCGCCTGTACCAACAAGAGCTACCACATAGTCTACCTTTCCGTCTGTATCTGCCCAAATCTCCGGTCCTGTGGTTTTATAATGTGCTTCCGGGTTGTCTTCATTTGTTCCCTGGTCGATGTAGAAATAGCCATGTTCTTTTGCATAGGCATTCATCACAACAGACAGTTTTCCCATTGTAAGGCCTCCACTTTTCAGCATTTCCAGAAATCCAGGTACATCTCCGGCCTGAAGCAGATTCACTCCATAGGCTTTCAGAATCAGGGTACGTTCTATAGATACTCCCGGCTGGATTACTACAGAATATTCATATCCTCTAGCATTGGCAAAGGCTGCTGTAGCGATCCCTGTATTGCCGCTGGTAAAGTCAAGGATCTTACCGCCAGGCTTCAACCTTCCGTCCTTTTCTGCCTCCAGGATCATATTTAATGCTGCTCTGTCCTTAACGCTTCCGGATGGGTTAAAGTATTCCAGCTTTCCAAGAAGATGGGCTTTCAGCCCAAGGCTTTTCTCATAATTCTTTAATTCTACAAGCGGTGTATGTCCAACTAATTCTGTGATTGACTGATGTATATTTGCCATGTTTCATTCCTCTTTTATGATTTCTTTTTTAGTTCTTTCTTTTTGTTTCTTATTTTTTGCTCTTTTACTGTTGATTTTTTTATGTCTTGTTTTGGTTTTAACTCTTGTTTTGATTTGCTTGTTTTGATTTGCTTGTTTCACATGGGGATTTATATTCCCTAGTTTTTTGATATGTTTTATATGTTTTATGCTGCTTATTATATCAAACTGTTCCGAATTGTCCAATACATTCCATTTATTGTCCGTTATAGTTTTTTTCTATTGCACTGATACGCAAAAGAAGAACAAAAAAGGATATGCACGGCTTTCATCACCATACATACCCTGATATTCTTAAAAAAATTATCTAAATACTTGACTCTGTAATCATTTTATTTAACATAAATATAGCAAGAATTCTCCTTCCTCTGCAGGTGGGAGATGAATTGCGAAAAAGCGAAAAGAACACTTGTTCTATGACACAATCCGTGGTATAATAGAGTCAGTCGAAAATATAAATTGTTAGAAAAAGGACTGATTTGTATGGGAAAAACAGATCATAATGCGCATTCAGTATATCAGCTGGGAGTAAATCCCCCAGCTGATATAGCCTCCGGCAGGATTGCAGAGGTGCGCAGGAGAAGTACGTCATGCAATTGCATGACGCGCACCTCGCAGCAAGAATGCCTCGGCATTCTTGAACGGATGTATTATCATCTGATCATGGTAGTGAAATATCGATGAAAAGTGATTGATAATCCAATTTCAGAAAGAGCAAAAGAGATATGGGAATATATTGTTCCACGGTAGGGAAAAGTTCTGGAAGAATGGAGTCAGAGTTTCTGCCTACTGACAGCTGGAGGTGCTCCGATAGAAGTAATCCGTCAATGCATTGAAAGCCAGGGAGAGAAAAAGTATTGAACATAGCATATCGTTTCCGAATTTATC